>CAYQAF010000114.1:0-6380 GCA_964415375.1 uncultured Alcaligenaceae bacterium | reverse complement strand
GCGGCGATCGAGGCGAGGCTGGCGAGCAGGTGGCGGCGGTGCATGGGCAGGGTCTCCGGAGGAATGCGGGCAGTGCGGTCAGGGGGCGCGGTGGCAGACGGCCTCGATGTTGTATCCGTCGGGGTCGAGCACGAAGGCGCCGTAGTAGTTCTCGTGATAGTGCGGGCGCAGGCCGGGCGCGCCGTGGTCGACGCCTCCCGCGGCGAGCGCCGCGCGATGGAAGGTGTCGACCTCGAGCCGGCCCGTCGCCGCGAACGCGACGTGCGTGCGGGGCGACGGCTGCGCGGGGTCGCCGCGCATGATCCAGAACTGCGGCTGGTCGCGCCCGAACGCCACGCCGTCCTCGAACTCCATCAGCTCGCGGATGCCGAGCGGCGCGAGCGCGGCAGCGTAGAACGCGCGCGAGCGCGCCACGTCGCGCACCGTGATGCCCACGTGGTCGAACATGGCCTCTTCCATCGTCGTCCTCCCGGTCAGGGTTGCACGCGGCCGCAGACGAGGTATTCGAGCAGGGCCTTCTGCGCGTGCAGGCGGTTCTCGGCCTCGTCCCAGACGACGCTCTGCGGCCCGTCGATCACCTCGGCGGCGACCTCCTCGCCGCGATGCACGGGCAGGCAGTGCATGAAGACCGCGTCCGGGGCGGCGACACGCATCATGTCGGCGTCGACCTGCCAGTCGGCAAAGGCTTCGCGGCGGGCCTCGTTCTCCGCCTCGAAGCCCATGCTGGTCCACACGTCGGTGGTCACGAGGTGGGCGCCGCGGCAGGCGTCGACCGGATCCGCGAAGGACCGGTAGTGGCGGGCGTCGAGCGCCCGCGCGACGGTCTCCGGCACCTCGTAGCCCGGCGGCACCGACACGTGCACGGTGAAGCCGAAGATCGCGGCCGCCTGCAGCCAGGTCATGCAGACGTTGTTCGAGTCGCCGATCCAGGCGACGGTCTTGCCGCCGACCGGGCCCCGATGCTCGAGGAACGTGTAGCGGTCGGCGAGGACCTGGCAGGGGTGATACTCGTTGGTGAGGCCGTTGATCACCGGGACGCGCGAGTGCGCGGCGAAGCGTTCGATGATCGACTGCTCGAACGTGCGGATCATCACGACGTCGACCATCCGCGAGATCACGCGGGCGACGTCCTCGATGGGCTCGCCCCGAGACAGCTGCGTGTCGTGGCGGTTCAGGTTGATCGCGATGCCGCCCAGCTGGTTCATGCCGGCCTCGAAGGACACGCGGGTGCGCGTCGAGGCCTTCTCGAACACCATCGCGAGGGTCCGGTCGCGCAGCGGCTGGTAGAGCTCGTAGCGCTTGAAGCGCTCCTTGATCCACCGCGTGCGCTCGAAGAGGTGGTCGAACTCTTCGCGCGAGAAGTCGCTGAACTGGAGAAAGTGCGTGGGGGCGGGGGGCATGCGTTGCGCCTCCGGCCGGCGCCGGCAAATGAAAATACTAGCACGCACCCTGCGCAGGCCGTACCAAAGCAAAAGGGCGCCCGCGACGGGCGCCCTTGGGCGATGCTTGGCCTGCGCCCTGCGGCGCCGGGTCGTGCCACTCGAGCGCTAGGCCATGCCCTTGATCGCCTGCGAGAGGCGCGACTTGGTGCGCGAGGCCGTGTTCTTGTGGACGATCTTCTTGTCCGCGATGCGATCGATCACCGACTGGGATTCGACGAGCTGCTTCGCCGCGGCAGCCTTGTCGCCGCCGGCGATCACCTTGCGCACTTTCTTCACCGCAGTGCGAAGCGCCGACTTGAGGCTCGCGTTGCGAGCGCGCGTCGCTTCCGACTGCCGGGCGCGCTTGCGGGCTTGCGCCGTATTGGCCATGATCCGAATTCCTTTGAGCTTTTGACGTGCAGGGAAAAAGACCGACGATAATACGTTGTTTTCCCCTTTCGGGCAAGCCGCCTCGTTGCGCAGGGGCCGGGCACCCGATCCCGACGTTGCCCCCAAGCTTGCCGCACCCCGCCCACCCGCCGACCGCCCCGTTTCAAGCGGGCCCGGCCTGCCGCCCATGAACCTGCTGCGCGCCGCGACGACCGTCAGCGCGATGACGCTGCTGTCGCGCATCACGGGGCTCGTCCGCGAGAGCCTGAAGGCGGTCCTGTTCGGCGCCGGCGCACAGATGGACGCGTTCGAGGCCGCCTTCCGGCTGCCGAACATCCTGCGTCGCATGTTCGCGGAGGGCGCGTTCTCGCTGGCGTTCGTGCCGATCCTGGCCGAGTACCAGCGGCAGCGCGGCGCGGACGCCACGCGTGCGCTGGTCGGAAGCGTGGGGACGCTGCTGTCCGTCGTGCTCCTGGTCGTGTCGATCCTGGGCGTCCTCGCCGCGCCCTGGCTCGTCTACCTGCTCGCCGCCGGCTTCGAGAAGACCCCGGGCAAGGTCGACCTCACGGCGCAGATGATCCGCATCGTGTTCCCCTACATCCTGTTCGTCTCGCTCGTGTCGCTGGCGGGCGGCGTGCTGAACGTCCACCGCCGCTTCGCGATTCCCGCGGTCACGCCGGTGCTGCTCAACCTCTCGATCATCGGTGCGGGGATCTTCCTCGCGCCGCACGTGAACCCGCCGGTGCTCGCGCTGGCGTGGGGCGTGGCGATCGGCGGCGTGCTCCAACTCGGGCTGCAACTCCGACCGCTCGCACGCCTCGGCATGCTGCCGAAGCCCTCGTTCGCCTGGCGCGACCCGGGCGTGCGCCGCGTGCTCATCGCGATGGGACCGGCGGCGCTCGGCGTGTCGGCCGCGCAGGTCTCGGCGCTCATCAATACGCAGCTGGCTGCCTGGCTGGGCGATGGCCGGATCTCCTGGATCACCTATGCAGACCGGCTGATGGAATTCCCGAGCGCGCTCCTCGGCGTGGCGATCGGCACCGTGATCCTGCCGTCGCTCGCGAAGCACCACGCCGACGCCGACCACCTGCAGTACTCGGCGCTGCTCGACTGGGGGATACGCGTCGCGCTGCTGTTTGCACTGCCCGCTGCGATCGCCCTCTGGCTCCTTGCGGTACCGCTGATCGCGACGCTCTACCAGTACGGGCGGTTCACGCCGCACGACGTCTTCCAGGTCCGCACGGCGCTCATCGGCTACGCGGTGGGGCTCGCCGCGCTGATCCTCGTCAAGATCCTCGCGCCCGGCTTCTACGCGCGGCAGAACCTGAGGACGCCGGTGAAGATCGCGTTCTTCACGGTGCTCGTGACGCAGGCCCTGGCGCTGACGCTCATGTGGCCGCTCGGCCATGGCGGACTCACGCTGGCGACGAGCCTCGGCGCCTGCCTGAACGCCGGACTCCTCTTCACGTTCCTCTATCGCCGCCGCCACTATGTGCCGTCGCCGGGCTGGCTCGGCTTCGCGAGCCGTCTCGTCGTGGCGCTGGGCGTACTGGCCGCGGTGCTCGCCTTCCTCGCCGGGCCGGCGAGCTACTGGATCGAGGCCGGCCTGTGGACCCGGGTCAGCCGCCTCGGCCTCGTGATCGCCGCGGCGGGGGGGGCGTATTTCGGCACGCTGTGGCTGCTCGGCTTTCGGCTCGCCGACTTCAGTCGCCGCGAGGCCGACCGCGAACTGGCGGGCCCGCCGGACGCGCCGCCCGAGGGTTAGCCCTTCTTGTGCGGGCAGCGGGGCTTCGTGCAGTCGGCGTAGAGGTAGAGCGCGTGCTCGGTGATCGCGAAGCCGCGCTCGGCGGCGATCTTGTGCTGGCGCTTCTCGATCTCCGCATCGTAGAACTCCTCGACGCGTCCGCACTGCATGCACACGAGGTGGTCGTGGTGCGAACCCTCGTTCAGCTCGAACACCGCCTTGCCCGACTCGAAGTGGTGCCGCATCAGCAGGCCGGCCTGCTCGAACTGCGTCAGCACGCGGTAGACCGTGGCGAGCCCGATGTCGAAGCCGTCGGCGCGAAGCAGCCGATAGACCTCCTCGGCGGTCAGGTGCCGCTCCCGGGACGTCTCGAAGAGGTTGATGATCTTGAGCCGGGGTACCGTGGCCTTGAGGCCCGCGGTCTTCAGATCCTGTGCGTTGCTCATCTTCGGGGGTCGGTCCTGGGCGTCACGGGGGATCGGGTGGTACACCCCCTATAATAGCCACTCCCCAACGCTCCTGCCCGCCGCTCCGTGAACGCCCCTCGCCTTGCGGTCGTCGCCGTCCTCGCCATGCTCCTCGCGGGCTGCGGGACGTGGAAGACCTACATGCCGGACATCCAGCAGTTCGGCGTGTACAAGCTCGACATCAACCAGGGCAACTACCTCACGCAGGACCTGGTCGAGAAGCTCAAGGTCGGGCAGACGCGTTCGCAGGTCCGCCAGGTGCTCGGCACGCCGCTCCTCACCAGCGCTTTCCACGACAACCGCTGGGACTACGTCTACCAGTACACGCGGAGCGGCAAGCGGGTCGAGCACCGCGCGTTCACCGTGTATTTCGTCGACGACAAGCTCGCGCGCTGGGAAGGCGACGAACTGCCGGCGTCCGCGGCGCAACTGAACCGCATTGCCGCCGACCGCACACTCGCCCCCGAGCCCTCGGCGGACGACAAGGGCTACTTCGGACGGTTTCTCGACATCCTGAAGGGCAACTGGTGAGCCTGCGCATCGCGGTGGCCGGTGCCGGCGGGCGCATGGGGCAGGCGCTGGTGGAGGCGGTCCTCGCCGCACCCGACCTCACGCTGGCCGCGGCGCTCGACGTCCCGGGCAGCGCCTCCATCGGCCAGGATGCGGGCGAGCGCATCGGACACCGCACGGGCGTGGCGGTGACGGACGACGTCGACGGGGCACTCGCCGCCGCCGACGTGCTGATCGACTTCACGCGGCCCGAGGGCACCGTTGCCCATGCCGCGGCCTGCGCGCGCCGCCGCGTCGCGCTGGTCGCGGGGACCACCGGGCTCTCGCCGGCACAGAAGGCCGAGCTCGCCACGCATGCGCGGTCGGTGCCGATCGTCTTCGCGCCCAACATGAGCGTCGGCGTCAACGTGCTGCTGAAGCTGGTCGAGCTGGCCACGGCGCGGCTGGGGCCCGACTACGACGTCGAGATCGTCGAGATGCACCACCGGCACAAGGTGGACGCGCCGTCCGGGACCGCGCTGCGTCTCGGCGAGGCGGCGGCGTCCGCGATGCGCACCACGCTGTCCGAGTCCGCGGTCTACGCCCGGGAAGGCGTGACCGGGGAGCGCCGCGCCGGCACCATCGGCTTCGCGACGCTGCGCGGTGGCGACGTGGTCGGCGAGCACACGGTGATTTTCGCCGGCGCGGGCGAGCGGGTCGAGCTCACGCACCGGGCCACGTCGCGCCAGACGTTCGCGGGCGGGGCGGTGCGCGCCGCGCGATTCGTCGGCGCGTGCCTCGCGGCGGGCCGGCCGGGTCTCTACGACATGGCCGACGTGCTCGAGCTCGAGTGATGCCCCGGTGAGTGTCGATCCGTTCGCGCTCGACGGTCAGGTCGCGCTCGTCACCGGCGCCGGCAGCGGACTCGGTTTCGCGATCGCGCGCGGCCTGGCCGCAGCGGGCGCACGCGTCGCGATCAACGGCCGCGACCTGGCGAAGCTCGACGCCGCCGCCGCCGCGCTGGCCGGCGAGGGCTGGCACGTGCACGTGGCGCCGTTCGACGTTGCCGACGCCAGGGCCGCCGCCGCGGGCGTGTCGGCCGTGGCAGATGCGCTCGGCCCGATCGGAATCCTGGTCAACAACGCCGCCGTCAACAAGCGCGGCCCGCTCGACACCTATTCGGACGACGACTGGCGCGCGCTGATGGCCGCGAACCTGGACGGCCCGTTCTTCATCACGCGCGCCGTGCTGCCGTCGATGAAGGCGCGCCGGGCGGGCAAGATCGTCAACATCTGCTCGCTCGCGAGCGACCTCGGCCGCCCGAACATCGTTCCCTACGCGGTGAGCAAGGGCGGCCTCAAGCAGTTGACGCGCGCGCTCGCGGTCGAGCTCGCCCCGCACGGCATCCAGGTCAACGGCATCGCGCCGGGCTTCTTCGACACGCCGATGAACGCCCCTCTGGTCGCCGACGCGGCGTTCTCCGCGTGGGTGTCGCGCCGCACGCCGGCCGGACGTTGGGGCCGGCCCGACGAAATTGCCGGTGCGGCGGTGTTCCTGGCCTCCAAGGCGGCCTCCTACGTGACCGGGGCCATCCTGCACGTCGACGGCGGGTTCGCGGCGGCGTATTGACGACGACATGGGCGCCCGCGTCGCCGCCGGTGCGACGCCGATTGCCCGCAGGGGCCGGTTCGCGGTAGAATTCAAGGCCTTGCAACGGGGAAGGCAACGCGCCTTCCCCGTTTTCGCGTGCGCCGCCTGCGGGAAGGGTTCCAAGTTCCGCGAGCGACGTCGCGAAGCGCAAAGGCGTCGCCGCGATCGACGTGCCCGGCGGCCGTTCGGCACCCGCGGCGCCAGGATGTCGCGCTTCCG
>CAYQAF010000113.1:0-6389 GCA_964415375.1 uncultured Alcaligenaceae bacterium | reverse complement strand
CGGTGCGCGCGACCTCCTGCCAGCTGCGCCCGGTGAGCGCGCCTTCGAGCGCCCACAGCAGATTGAGCGAGGCGCCGGGCCAGCGCGCGCGCACGCGTCGCCAGGCCTCGATCGCGCCGAGCCTGCGCAGCGCTGCGACGCTCGTGATGCCGGCCTCGGCGAGCTTGCGCGCCGACACCGGCCCCAGATTGGGCAACGCGGCGATCGCGTCCGCTTGTGTCGGGGCGGCAGCGTGCGCCCGCCTCGTTGTTGGCATGTTTGCCGGGGCCTTTGCGCGCGCGGCCAGCGTGCGCTTGCGCTCGGCGGTGTAGGCCCACCAGGGCTTCGCCGGCGCGCCTTCGACGAAGCGCACCGCCGCGATGAAGGTGTCGAGCATGCAGGGATCGTGGCGCACGCCGGTACGGCGGTTGAGCGCGTCGTAGAGCGCGTAAGGATCGCGGCCGGCGAGTTGCGCGGGCCGGGCGATGCCGATCGCGCGCAGGTCGGCGGCGACCGCCGGGCCGACGTTGGGCAGGTCCTCGAGACGCGCCGCGTCGCGGGCTCGGGACGCGACGATGCGGGAAACGGAAGGGGCTCTCACAGGCGGCTTCCCCGGATCAGGCCGACCCCGACGCCCTCGATCGCGAACGGTGTCGCGTCGGGGTCGACGACGATCGGCGGGAAGGCGGGATTCTCGGCGACGAGCAGGATTTCACGCCCGCGCCGTTTCAGGCGCTTGACGGTGACCTCGTCGCCGCCGCGGCCGGCAATGCGGGCGACGACGATCTGGCCGCTCCTCGCCTCGCTCGTGCGGTGCACGGCGAGGAGGTCGCCGTCGAGGATGCCGGCGTCGCGCATGCTCGCGCCGCGCACGCGCAACAGGTAGTCGGCGCGCGGCGAGAAGAGCTCGGGGTCGACGCGGTAACGGCCTTCGATGTGCTCGGCGGCGAGGATCGGGCTGCCGGCCGCGACCCGCCCCACGAGCGGCAGCGTGCCCTGCACCGGCACGCCCGGCAGGTCCCTGAGCTTCAGGCCTCGCGACGCGCCGGGCAGGATCTCGAGCGCGCCCTTGCGCGCCAGCGCCTGCAGGTGATCCTCGGCCGACGAGGGCGTGGAGAAGCCCAGCCCTTGCGCGATCTCGGCACGCGTGGGCGGCATGCCGTGCACGTCGATGTGCGTCCGAATCCAGTCGAGGATCTGCTGCTGACGCGCGGTGAGCGGCAGCCTGCCCTCGGCGGGCTTGTCGCGCGGTGGGGCAGACGACAGGTGAGCGAACGGGCGAGGGCCCGGGAGCCGGCGGGGCGTCATCCGATGACCGTATGGATATGCGGTACCCGGATTATAGGCGGCGCCGGCGTCACGTCAAGGGCCGGCGCGGCCTTTGACCGCGGGCGCGTCCCGCCCCTATAGTCGACGCCCGTCCACGAGGAGGAACGCGATGCCCGCCTACGTCTTCGCCAACATCGAGGTCACCGATCCCGTGCTCTACGAGGAGTACCGCAAGGGCGTG
This sequence comes from uncultured Alcaligenaceae bacterium, assembly GCA_964415375.1. Taxonomy (GTDB): domain Bacteria; phylum Pseudomonadota; class Gammaproteobacteria; order Burkholderiales; family Casimicrobiaceae; genus VBCG01. The sequence continues at coordinate 4,900 of CAYQAF010000113.1, read as the reverse complement.
CCGGCGACGATCGCGCAGTACGGCGGCCGCTACGTCGCGCGCGGCGGCGGCGCCGAGGGCCTCGAGGGCGGCTACGCGCCGAAGCGGGTCGTGATCCTCGAGTTCCCCAGCATCGAGCGCGCGAAGGCCTGGTGGGACTCGCCCGAGTACCGGCCGCTTCGCGCGATCCGGCAGCGTGCCTCGCGCGGCGACCTGCTGCTCGTCGAGGGCCTCGCGTGCTGAGGAGGCGTGGATGAAGGACGAAGCCGCCGCGCGCGCCGCGGCACTGCTGCGCCGTTGCACGGTCGCCGCGCTGGGCACGCTGCACGCCGGCGCGCCGAGCGTGACGATGACGCCCTACGCGCTGGCCGCGGATCGATTCGCGTTCCTGCTGCTGGTGAGCGGCCTGTCGGCGCACACCCGCGACATGCTCGCCGATCCACGCGTCGGGCTGATGGTGCTCGAGCCGGAAGGGGGTGCCACGGCGTCGCACGCGCTGGCCCGGGTCTCGATCCGGGGCACGGCCCGCGCGCTCGCCCGCGACGACCCCGGCTACGGCATGGCACACGCCGCCTATGCCACGCGCTTTCCCGACATGACGGGCCTGTTCGAGCTCGGCGACTTCCGCCTGTTCGCGATCGAACCGCTGGCGGTGCGTGTCGTGCTGGGCTTCGCACAAGCGGCGTCGCTCGAGCCGGCGACGGTTGCAGCGGCGCTGATGTTGCGCTGAGCGCCGCTGCTGCGGTGCAACGTCGCCTGTGGGCGACAGGACGGCGTGCGTACTGTTGCTTGCCATCGAGCCGCCTGTCGCCTCGTCGCGCGATTCGTCGCTGTTCAGTTGCTCTGTTCGCGCGGGCGGTGCGATAACGGGCTCGTATAGACACATCGATGGGGCCGCGACCGATGCGGCCCTTCGGAGCACGAGATGCCGCAGGCGATCGGCAAGACGTACGGCTTCGGGCGGGTTTCCCCGGAAACCCGCCCGTCTCCGTACACGCCTGTCCACCTGTCGAGCGTGGCGCCGGATATCGGTCCCGCCGGCGACGTCGCGCCGAACCCCGTTCACGCTCGCCGGCGCCGGCGCCGCCGCCTTGCGCTGGTGTTGACGATCGCCGTGGTGGTCGCGGCCTCGGCCTTCGCCGCTGCCGGATTCCTTCGCTCGGCGTCACGCACCACCGCGGAGAGCGCACCGGGCGCCACGCTGATCGCCCTGGACAGCGAGGCCGAGCGCCTCGCGCGCTCGGCGTTCGCGGCGACGCACAACTCCGCTCGACGCTAGTACCGCAGCGACGCGACGGCACGGTCGGCAACGTCGATCGCGGGCTCGTTTCGCGGTCGGGCGCAGGCGTCAGCCCGGCTTGCGCGCCACAAGGTCGATCAGCGCCGACATCCCGGCGTGGCCGTGTCCCTCGTTGATCTCGGCGTCGTAGGCGTCGAGCCGCAGCGTCGTCCAGCCGTGGAAGGTCGCCTCGAGCCATTCGCGCGTGTACAGGTGCTGGGTGTTCCCCGGACCCCCGGTTCGGAAGCCGACCTGCTCGGGACGATAGCCCTCGAGCAACAGGAGCCCCCCCGGCGCGACCGCCTGCTGCATGCCGCGGAAGACTGCGGGACGCTCGGCCGGCGTCAGGAACTGGATGAAGATGGCCACCACGGCGTCGTAGGTGCGCGCGTCCCAGTCCCAGTCGCGGATGTCCGCTTCCCGAACGTCGATGTGCACGCCCTGCTCGGCGGCCAGGGCGCGCGCCTTGGCGACGCCATTGGCAGCGATATCGAAGGCGGTGACGTCGAGCCCGCGCGCAGCGAGGAACACACCGTTGCGCCCCTCGCCATCGGCGACGCACAGCACGGACTGCCCGCGCGCAAGCCGCGCCGCCTCGCGGGCGAGGAACGCGTTCGGCACACGCCCGAAGTGGAATTCCGGCCCGGCGAAGCGCGCGTTCCAGGTACCTCTCGGATCGTCGAAGGACATGCTCGGGAGTGGCTCTCGGTGTGCTGAGCGCGGCGGCCGCAGGCCAGGCCCGTAGGGCCCGTCGCCGCGAGATGCAACGCGGCCGACACGCGACGGGGCGCATGCGGTTGCCTTGCCAAGGAGGCCGCCGGAAGATGGTAGCGCGGTTGACTCCCATCAAGGGGCCGGTGGGGTGCGGCGCCTAGCATGGGGCGCTACCGTCATCGCGCCAGAAGGGGTCCGGATGCCGACGATGCACGCGATGCGCTGCGAGGCGCCGGGTCGGCCGCTCGAGCCAGGCACGTTCGCGCTGCCCGTACCCGGGCCCGGCGAACTCCTGATCGAGGTGCGCGCCTGCGGCGTATGCCGCACCGACCTCCACCTCGTGGACGGAGAGCTCGCGAACGCTCGCTATCCGGTGATTCCAGGACACGAGATCGTCGGCACGGTGGTCGCGTTCGGACCGGGCGTGACCGGTCCCGCGCAGGGTTCGCGCGTCGGCGTCCCGTGGCTTGGCGGCACCTGCGGCCATTGCCGGTACTGCACCTCGGGACACGAGAACCTCTGCCCGGAGGCCGAGTTCACGGGATGCACGCGCGACGGCGGTTATGCCGAGTACGCGGTCGTCGACGCGCGATTTGCCTTTCCGCTGCCGGCGGCCTACGACGACTGCGAGGCCGCGCCACTCCTGTGTGCCGGCCTCATCGGCTATCGCGCCTACGCCATGGCACCCGATGCCGAGGTGATCGGCATCTACGGTTTCGGCGCCGCGGCCCATCTCATCGCCCAGATCGCGATCGCCAAAGGCCGCCGGATCTTCGCTTTCACGCGGCGTGGCGACGAACCGGCGCAGGCTTTCGCGCGGAAGCTCGGGGCCGCGTGGGCGGGAGGCAGCGACGAATCGCCGCCGGCGCTGCTCGACGCCGCGCTCCTCTTCGCTCCCATCGGCGCGCTCGTGCCCGCCGCGCTCGCCGCCACCCGACCCGGCGGCACCGTGGTCTGCGCCGGCATCCACATGAGCGACATCCCGGCATTCCCGTACCGTCTGCTGTGGCAGGAGCGGGTAGTGCGTTCCGTGGCGAACCTCACCCGTGCCGACGGCGAGGCCTTTCTCGCCTGCGCCGCGCGCATTCCGCTCGCGGTTCACACGCGGCGGTACGCGCTGGCGGATGCCAATATCGCGCTCTCGGACCTTCGCGCCGGCCGTCTCGAAGGTGCCGCCGTCTTGACGCCGGCGGGTGATCAGGCGTCGAATCCGGCTTGAGTCGCGTTTTTCCCGCCGTACCCACCCGAGGAGGATTGACCGATGGCACGCAAAGCCGCCCCACCCGCCGTTGCCGCGAAGAGCGCGAAGCCCAAGCGCCGCCCGGCAGTGCGCCGCAAGCCAGCCGCCGCCGCCGCCCCGTCGACGGCCTCGACCGCCGCGATGAACAAGACGCTGGCCGACATGTCGCGCATGGCGAACCTGATGACGCCCGAGCAGGCGATCGAGCTCTACAAGGCGAACGCGCGGATGGCGCTCGACGTCATCAACACGGCGATCGACAACACGGCGAAGCTGCGCAAGCTGCAGTTCGAGGGCGAGCAGTCGGCGCGCGAGTTCGGCAGGAAGGCGGCGCGCAGCGCCGCGGAGGTGAGGGATCCCCAGGCGCTGATGTCGATGAGCGCCCAGGCCGGTCAGGAGGCGCTGGAGCGGAGCCTCGCCTACTGGGGCGAGATGTTCGACCTGATCGTCGAGATGCAGAAGCGCCTGTTTGCGCTGATCGAGGAACAGGCAGAGGGGATGCCTGGCGTCAAGCAGGCGAAGGCTGCGATGCAGATGATGCCGGACCTCGGTCCGATGCAGAACGTCGTCGAGGCGATGCAGCGGATGGTCGGCTCCGGCACGGGTGCCTTCGGCTCGATGCAGAAGCTGATGGCCGACATGGCCCGGATGGCGCAGTCGTCGATGCCGGGCATGAAGCGCTGAGAGCGCGGGGCGGCGCACCTTTCTCGCGCCGCCCGTTCCCGCGGGCCCCGCAGCGGGGCGCGCCTTTCCGAGTGGGCGCGCGCGGCCTTGACCCACATCAGGCCGTGGTCGCGTCGTCGGCGGTCTAATGGGCCGACGGCCGGCCCCCATGGTTACGCGTTATCAGTTGGCGGATGCGCACGCGCGCACGGTGGCGGAAGTCTGCGCTGCCTTGCGCACGGATGCCGGGCGCGGCCTTGCCGCCGGCGACGCCGCAGGGCGGCTTGCAGTCTGTGGCCCCAATGTCCTGGCCGCCACGCCGCCGGTTCCGACCTGGCGCAGACTCCTCGCGCAGTTCGAAAGCCCGCTGGTGTTGCTGCTGGTCGCGGCAGCAATCGTGTCGCTCGTCGTCTGGGGCATCGAGCATCCGGGCGGCGCGCCCTACGAAGCGTTGACGATCCTCGCGATCGTCGCGCTCAACTCCGCGCTCGGCTTCTTCCAGGAAGAGCGCGCGGCACGGGCCGTGGCCGGCCTCGCACGCATGACCGCCGCGATGGCGATCGTCGTACGCGACGGGGACCGGCGCTCGATCCCGGCCGCCGACGTGGTGCCCGGCGACCTCATCGTCATCGAGGAGGGGATGACGATCCCCGCCGATGCACGGGTGCTCGCCTCGGTGTCGCTCAAGGCCAGCGAGGCCGCGCTTACCGGCGAGAGCGCGGCAGTGGACAAGCTGGACGCGCTGGTGCCGGCAGCATCCCCGCTCGGCGACCGGATCGACATGGTTTACGCAGGGACTGTTGCCGTGTTCGGTCACGGCCTCGCGGTGGTGACCGCGACCGGCATGGACACGGAGTTCGGACGGATCGCGACGCTGCTGCACGCCACGACCCCCGAGCCCACGCCGTTGCAGCGCGAGCTGGACCGCCTCGGGCGCATCCTCGGCGCGATCGTGATCGCGATCGCGGCGGTCGTGGCGGTGACGATCCTGGTGCTCCAGCAGGACATCACCACGGCGGTGCTGG
>CAYQAF010000112.1:0-6421 GCA_964415375.1 uncultured Alcaligenaceae bacterium | reverse complement strand
CGATATGCGCGGCGGCACCAGCGCGCCCGGCCCGACCAGCGCGTACCCGCCGACCACCGCGCCGTCCATCACCGTCGCACCATCGGCGACCACCACGCCCTCGCCGAGCGTGCACGCGTGGACGAGCCCGAAGCGGCCGACGGTGACGTCGTCGCCGACGATCGCGGGCAGCGTGTCGTGCGCGATGTGGACCGTCGCACGCTCGCCGAAGAACACGTTGCGTCCGACGCGCACCGGCGCGCCATCGGCGCGCAGCGTCGCGAAGGGACGCGCGATCAGACCCGCGCCCGCCGTGGTGCGTCCGGCCACGGCGGACATCGGCGCGAGATCGAAGGGTGTCGCGAGGTCGGGGGTGAATTCGAGATAACGCAGGCGCATGAGGGAAACCGCCGTCGTGGGGGAATCGTTCGCGTCGTGGATCGGAGTGTCGGGAGCGGGCCCGGGGCAACGCGGGACCGCCGGGCGCGCACCAGCGACCGCTACCGGAAGTCTATCGAATCGCGGGTCTCTCCCACCGCGGATGGCGCGGATCGTCGAATCAGGCGTGCGCCCGTCGCGCCGTCCGGCGAGAATCCGTTCGCGGTCCCCGTTGCATCCAATGGGGGTCCGCCCGTCCGGAGCCCGTCATGCGCCGTTTCGCCCTGCCCCTCGCCCTGCTCGCCGCGGTGCTCGTCGCGCTCGCCGCGGCCTGGTTCACGCTCGCCGGCAAGGGCGCCGGCGGCGAGCGGGTCACGACCGAGGCGCCGCCCGTCGGCCCCTTCACGCGGGTCGGCTTGAACGGCTACGCCGAACTGGTCCTCGTGCAGGGTGACCGCGAGTCGGTGACAATCGAGTCCTCGCCGCGAGCCACCGCGCGCATCCGGGTACGCTCGGCGGACGGGCGGCTGTCGATCGACGCCGTCGAGGATCGTCCGTGGTGGCGCTTCCTCGCCCCCGGCACGCCCCGTCCGCCACGGATCACCGTGCATTTCCGCAACCTGGAGTCGCTGGACGTCGCCGGCGCGGTCAAGGTCGCCGCCGCCTCGATCGAGACGCAGCGGCTCGCCATCGAGGCGTCGGGCGCGACCTCGGTGAAGGTCGATGCGCTGCGGGCGCAGTCGCTGAGCTTCTCCGGATCCGGCGCCGTGAAGGGGGAGTTCGCCGGTGCGCTCGACGACCAGTCGATCGCCATCGCCGGCGCCGGCGACTACCGCGCTTCGGGGCTCGAATCGCAGACCGCGAGGATTGCGGTGAGCGGTGCCGGTCGCGCCGTGGTGCGCGTCGCGAAGAGCCTCGACGCGGAGATTTCCGGCGCGGGATCGATCGAGTACATCGGCGATCCGGTCGTGCGCGACCGCATCAGCGGCGCGGGCAAGATCACGCGCCGCACGGCAGGTGGCGGCGGCGTGCGTGCCGACCAGCCGCGTCAGTGGATCGTGACCGGAAAGGACGGCGGGATGGTCTCCGGCTTGAACAGCAGCGGCCCGCCGGTGAGTGCGTCGCGGTCCGCGTGCACGCCCGCAACCGCCCGGATGTCGGTGACCCGGCAGTCGTGCAGGAGCTCGACCAGCATCGTCGCGACGTCCACGACCCGCTCCCAGGGGTAGACCGGGCACCGAAAGCCGTACGCGTCGCGCGGCTCGAACGGCGACGACAGCGACAGCCGCAGCTCTCCACCACCCGGGGCGTCCGCAGCGCGGTGCGAGCTGATCACCGCCGCCGGCTCGCCCACGCTCGCGCGGAGCTGCCGCACCGCGTTGCTCGCGAAAAGCTGCGCCGAAACGTCCCGTTGCGCCGCTCGACCGCTCGCGAGCGCCGCGGGCAGCGGCTGCGGCGGACGCGGCAGCGCGAGCACCGAGACGCCGGGCACGGCGAGCTGCCGCCCCAGCGACAGCGCGAATGGCCGCATCCAGGCCGTCTTGCCCGCGTTGCGGCCGAGGTCGAAGCCGGGTGCCGCGAGCGCGCTGCCGACGACGAAGCGCAGGTGCGCCGCCTCGCCCTCGGGGACGTCCACCGGTGCCTTGGGAAGCGCGATCGGCGCGAAGGTGTCCTCCGACGAGCCCAACCGGCTCGCGGCGACGAGCCCGGGCAACGCACGCGCATCGATGCCGATGGCCGCAACCAGGGCATTGGCGAGCGCGAACACCTGGCTGCCTCCGAGCGCCCCGTGCGCTCGCAGGTGTGCGCCAAGCTCGCCGGTGTCGTGCAATACGCCGGGAAGCCTGGGGCCGGTAGCTCCGGCCAGGCGTCCGGTGACCAGCACGAGCGGCAGCGCGAACAGGGCAACGCCGACCCCCGTCTCCACGTCGACGGGCTTCGCGAGGCGTCGCGCGAGCGAGCGCCACACGTGACGGTGGACGGCGACCGAAGGCGCCGACGCCAACATAGCGGCGAGGGCGTCGCCGTCGCCCGCCTCAATGAGCCGCGCGAGCGCCGCGTCGATCTCGAGATCGCGTGCGTCCGCCTCGCCCTGCGCGCCGGCGCCGAGGCTCGCGGTCGCCAACGCGTGCACGTGCGCGGCGGCCGCTGGCGCGGTCGAGGGATCGGGGAACGTACGCGGGTCGGAAAGCTCGATCATGCGTGGGTCGGCACGCCGGCGGCGCGCGGGCTGCGGGCAGCGGGCAGCGATTCTCGCACGCGCTGCAACGCGACCGGCAGGCTGCGGAAAAGCGTCGCGAGGAGGTCGAGATGCGAGGCGCGAGGGGGCGAGAAACCGCAACGTACCAAGACGTACGTGAGGATTTCGAGTCCCGAGCAACAATGCAGATCGACCCCGCAGCAGCTTTCAGGGGACGATGCAGAAGGGGCCGTGCGCAAGCGCTGCGGGCACGAACAGCGCGCGATAGAGCCCGTAGAGCGCGAACGCCGCGATCACCGCGCCGGCCGTGTACCGCACCGCAGGACGCGCGAGGACGCGCCGCCCGCGGCCGATCAGCATGCCGGCGGCAAGCAGGTTGGGCAGTGTACCCAGACCGAAGAGCAGCATGACCAGCGCGCCGTCGGCGGCGCTGCCGGAGAGCATCGCGACCGGCAGCACCCCGTAGACCAGCCCGCAGGGCGTGAAGCCCCAGAGCACGCCGAGCCCGAACCGCGACGCCGCCGACGTCCGTCCGGCGAGCGGCCGGGCCGCAGGCAGCAGCGCCATGTACAGCTTGAGGCCCGCCCGCTCGAACCAGGCGAACGGCGATACGCCGCGCGCGACCCCGATGGCGAGGATCAACAGCAACGCGTTGGCGGCAACGTAGAGCGTTCGCTGCGCCGGTACCCATGCCGCGCCAAGGGCTGCTCCGCCTGCCGCCCCGACCAGCGCGCCGAGCGCGACGTAGGAGCCAAGCCGCCCGGCATGAGCAGCGATTTGCCGAATAAGCAGCGCGCGAGCGGGTAGAATGAGCGTCGGTGCCTGGTCGCGCCCCGCCGCGAGTGCCGCAACGTAGCCGCCGCACATGGCGAGGCAGTGGAGGCCCCCGAGGAGCCCGGCGAGAAAGGCCGCGATCAGTGCCGATTGAGCCACGTGCCGGTGCGTCCGGAAAATTGCGCCCCGTTGGTCGGCCAATCGCCGCCGCGTCGTGTGCAGCCGGCTTCCTTGTTGACCCCGGTTAGTTCGCTTATATTCGAGGCAATTTTGATCGTGATCAAAGTTTCCGAACGATGTCCGGCTCGCCACAGCGCATGACCACTCCCCTCCACCCTCGCGCAGGCGGTAGCTCCGACACGACCGGCCACACCGCGCCCGTCATTTCGATCCGGGACCTCAAGTCGCACTGCGCGACGTGCAGCATGCGCGAGCTCTGCCTGCCCGTCGGGCTGTCGAGCGACGACCTGAAGCAGGTCGACAGCGTCATCGGCACCCGGGTCAAGCTCAAGAAGGGCGAGTCGCTCTATCGGGCGGGCGAACCGTTCGGCGCGCTGTTCGCCGTGCGCTTGGGCTCGCTCAAGACGACGGTGCTCGCAGAGGATGGCCGCGAGCAGGTCGCCGGCTACCACATGCTGGGCGACATCATCGGCCTGGACGGCATCGGCACCGACCGCCACGGCTGCCAGGCGGTGGCCCTCGAAGACACCGAGGTCTGCGTGATGCCCTTCGAGCGGCTGGAGGACCTCGCGCGTTCCGTCCCGCAACTGCAGCACAACCTGCACCAGTTCCTGGCCCGCGAGATCACGCGCGACCACGGCGTCATGCTGCTGCTCGGCAGCATGCGCGCCGAGGAGCGCCTCGCCTCGTTCCTGCTCAACCTCTCCGAGCGCTACCGGCGTCGCGGCTATTCGTCGTCGGAGTTCGTGCTGCGCATGACGCGCGAGGAGATCGGCAGCTACCTGGGGCTCAAGCTCGAGACCGTGAGCCGCCTGTTCTCGCGGTTCCAGGAGGAAGGCCTGATCCAGGTGCAGGGCCGCGCGGTCAAGATCGTCGACATGGCCGCGATGCGGCATCTCGTCGGCCAGAAATAGCGCGGCCGGACGCCCTCGCGCGAGGGCTGCCGCAGAGGTCGCGTCGGGCAGGGTGCGCACCCTCAACGGTTGACTTCCCACGGTGAGCGCTCCAGGAACACGGTGAGCGCCGACGAGGCGATCGCCATCGCCCAGAACACGAAGAAGCCGACGGTGTAGATCACCTCGCGCGAGGCTTCGACGGGTTGGCCGAAGACGTGGAGGTCGTGCGGGTCGAACACGGTGAAGAAGATCCCGCACGCCGCCGCCGCGACCAGGAACGACGGCCAGAGCACCCACATGAGTCGCCGGGCAAAGGGGTTGGTCTCGGTCATCGTGCCTCCTGCGTGAGCGCGCCGGGTTCTCGCGTGACCCGGTCGTCGTGCGGCACGGGGTCCTAGCGCGCCCCGGCCTCGAGCTTCACCGTCGTGGGCAGGCCCTCGATCTCCGTGGCGGGCAAGCGCCAGGTCGCCGATTCCAGGATCACCCGCCACCGGCCGGGTCCCGGCGGCGCGACGCGTCCCGCGTACGTGCCGTCCGCTGCCCGCAGCAGCTCGCCGCGGACGTCGCCACCGGCCCGCGTCGGATGCACGACGAGCAGCGTGATCGACTCCGGCGTCGCGTCGGCCGTCGCGCCCACGGCGTCCACCGTCGCACGCACGCGACCGTCGGCCTCGATGCTGACGTTCGCGGACATGCCCAACGCCCTCGCGCGGTCGGCACGTCCGATCACCTGGTTGATCGCCAGTCCCTGCTTGTAATAGTCGTCGGCGACCAGCCCGTCGTCACTCCGGATCGCGAGCCAGACTGTCACGGCGCCGGCGACGACCACGGTCGCCGGACCGGCGATCAGGAGCCATGGCCAGCGCTGGCGATACCACGGGGTTGCATCGATGGCGTGCATATTCATGGGTGGGTGTCGGTCACGGTTTGGGCAGAATGAAGGTGGTGTGCTCGTCGCGCGCGACCGTCGCATCCTCGACGGCGCGCACGTGGAGTTCGACCTTGTGGGTCCCGGGCGGTGCCGCCTCGGCACCGACCGTGAGGCGCAGCGGGAGGAGCTTCGAGCCCGCGGCCTCGACGGCGACGGGCTGCTCGACGCCCGCGACCTTGAGCCCTGGCAGGCCCGAGGCCTCGATCGTGAACCGGCGCGGCGTCTCGTCGGTGTTCATGATCTGCACGCGATAGACGTTCTCGATCACGCCGGGTCCCGCTTCGCGCGCGAGGGCACCGCGGTCGCGCAGCACGTCGACCTTCAGCGGGTTGCGCGACGCGAGCGAAAGCCCGGCGGCGACGATGATCGCGACGAGGATGGCGGTGTAGATCAGCACGCGCGGGCGCAGCGCACGGCGCAGCATCGCGGCGCGGTCATAGGCCTGCTCGAGGCCGTGCTCCGAGACGTAGCGGATCAGGCCCTTCGGGTAACCCATCTTGCCCATCACCTGATTGCACCCGTCGATGCAGGCGGCACAGCCGATGCACTCGTACTGCAGGCCCTGGCGGATGTCGATGCCGGTTGGGCAGACCTGCACGCAGATGCCGCAGTCGACGCAGTCGCCGAGGCCCTTCGACTTCGGGTCGACCGACTTCCCGCGCGAGCCGCGCGGCTCGCCGCGGCCGGTGTCGTAGGCAATGATCAGCGTGTCCTTGTCGAACATCGCCGACTGGAAGCGGGCGTACGGGCACATGTACTTGCACACCTGTTCGCGCATCCAGCCCGCGTTGCCGTAGGTTGCGAAGCCGTAGAACAGGACCCAGAAGGCTTCCCACCCGCCGAGGCCGAACGGGATGCTCGGCACCAGTTCCCGGATCGGCGTGAAATAACCGACGAAGGTGACGCCGGTCCACAGCGCGATCGCGATCCAGATCGCGTGCTTGGTCGCCCGCTTGCCGACCTTGGACGCCGACAGCGGCGCCGCGTCGAGCCGGATGCGCGCCGCGCGATCGCCCTCGACCTTGCGCTCGACCCACATGAAGATCTCGGTGTAGACGGTCTGCGGGCAGGCGTAGCCGCACC
>CAYQAF010000111.1:0-6455 GCA_964415375.1 uncultured Alcaligenaceae bacterium | reverse complement strand
GAGAGCGCCGCGACCACGCGTTTCGCGACGCCGCGGCGGCTCGCGGCGACCATCACGCACGTACGCGCCGTCGCGCCCGATGCCGAGGTCACCGAGAAGCTGATGCCGGCCAAGATCGCGCTCGGCGCCGACGGCCAGCCCTCGCAGGCGTTCGCGAAGAAGATGGCAGGCCTCTCCCGCCCCCACCTCGTCACGGCGTCGCTCGACGCCGCGGACGGCCCCGACCGGGTGTTCGTGCAGTCGGACGGCAAGGCCGACTACGTGTACCTGCGCACGCTCGCGAAGGGCGCGCCGCTCGCGAGAGGGCTGCAGGAGGCGCTCGACACCCTGCTCGAGAAGCTGCCGATCCCGAAGGTCATGCGATACCCGCGGCGCGACGGTTACTTCAACGACATCGCCTTCGTGCGCCCGGCGCACCGCCTCGTCGCGCTGCACGGCAACGTCGTCGTGCCGGTCACCGCGCTCGGCCTCGCCGCGGGGAACCGCACCGACGGCCACCGCTTCCTCGGCCGCGCCGACCTCGCGATCGCGAGCGCCGACGCCTACGAGTCCACGCTCGAGGCCGAGGGCAAGGTGATCCCCTCGTTCGCAAAGCGCCGCGCCGCCATCGAGCGGGCGCTCGCCCGGGCCGCCCAGGGGTCGACGGTGATCATGCCCGACGCGCTGCTGGACGAGGTGACCGCGCTCGTCGAATGGCCGGTCGTCTACGCCGGCACGTTCGACCGCGCGTTCCTCGCCGTGCCGCAGGAGTGCCTGATCCTGACGATGCAGCAGAACCAGAAGTACTTCGCGCAGGCCGACGCGTCGGGACGGCTCGAGCCCCGCTTCCTCGTGGTGTCGAACCTCGCCACCGAGGATCCCGCCGCCATCGTCGGCGGCAACGAGCGCGTGCTGCGTGCCCGGCTCGCCGATGCGCGGTTCTTCTACGACCAGGACCGCAAGGCGAAGCTCGAGACGCGGCTGCCCCGCCTCGACGCCATCGTCTACCACAACAAGCTGGGCTCGCAGGGCCAGCGGGTGGCGCGGCTGTGCGCGCTCGCGCGGCGGATCGCCCCGGACGTCGGCGCCGACGCCGCGCTCGCCGATCGCGCGGCGCGGCTCGCCAAGGCGGATCTCGTCACCGACATGGTCGGCGAGTTTCCCGAGCTGCAGGGACTGATGGGACGCTACTACGCGCTGCACGACGGCGAGCCGGACAGCGTCGCGGACGCGATCGCGCAGCACTATGCGCCACGCTTCGCGGGCGACGCACTGCCCGAAGGCCCCGTCGCGCAAGCGGTCGCACTCGCCGACAAGCTCGAGGCGCTGGCCGGCCTGTTCGGCGTCGGGGCGCAGCCGACCGGCGACAAGGACCCGTTCGGATTGCGGCGAGCCGCGCTCGGCGTGCTGCGCATCCTGATCGAGAAGCGCGTCGCCGCGCCGCTTTCCGGCCTCGTCGACGCCGCCTTTGGCACCTTCGACAGCGTGGCGGCGGTCAAGCCGGACAAGCAGGCGCTGGTGGGGTTCCTCGCCGACCGCCTGCGCGGGCACCTGCGCGAGCAGGGCTACACGGCGAACCAGATCGAGGCGGTGCTCGCGTCCGGTCTGGATCGCGTCGACCTCGTCCCCGACCGCCTCGCCGCGGTCAAGGCGTTCGAGGCGCTGCCCGGAGCCGATGCACTTGCCGCGGCCAACAAGCGCATCGTCAACATCCTCAGGAAGTCGGGAGGCGAGTCGGCGGCCGCGGTCGACCGCGCGCTGCTCGCGCCCGGCGCGGAGCACGATCTCTGGCTCGCCTTCCAGTCGCTTGCTCCCGACGTCGATGCCGCGTGCGCGCGGGGCGACTGGACCACGGCGCTCGAGGCGCTCGCCACCGCCAAGCCCGTCGTCGACCGCTACTTCGACGACGTGATGGTGATGGCCGACGACCCGGCGGTGCGCGGCAATCGACTCGCGCTCCTCGCCGGCGTGGCGGCGACGATGAACCGGGTGGCCGACATCTCGCGGCTCGCGCGTTAGCGCGCGCGCCTGCTAGAGTAGCGACGTGGTCCAGCTCGCCTCCGAAGCCGTCGAGAAGACCCGCGCGGGAAAGCTGATCGTGCTCGACCGCGACGGCGTCATCAATCACGACAGCGAGCAGTTCATCAAGTCGCCCGAGGAGTGGCGCCCCATCGCCGGTAGCCTCGAGGCGATCGCGCGCCTCAACCACGCCGGCTATCGCGTCATCGTCGCGACCAACCAGTCCGGCGTCGGTCGCGGCCTGTTCGACATGGGCACGCTGAACGCGATCCACGAGAAGATGCATCGCGCGCTGGGTCAGGTGGGCGGGCGCATCGACGCCGTCTTCTACTGCCCCCACACGGCCGATACGGGGTGCGACTGCCGCAAGCCGAAGCCCGGGCTCCTCAAGGAGGTAGCGAAGCGCTTCGGCGTGGACATGTCCGGCGTTCCGGTGGTCGGCGACGGGCTGCGCGACCTGCAGGCCGCGGAGTCCGTCGGCGGCCTGCCGATGCTCGTACTGACCGGCAAGGGCGAGAAGACGCTGCGGGAGGGCTCGTTCCCCAAGAACACGGTGATCTTTCCCGACCTCGCGTTCGCCGTGTCGGCGCTGCTCGCCGCCGACTGAGCCCGTCCCGGGCCCGGGGGACCACGCTCTTGTCCGCGCTGCGCTCGATTCTCTTCGCGCTGTTCCAGCTGGTCGTCACCCCGCCCTACGCGATCGCGGTGCTCGCGCTCGGCTGGCTCCCGCCGGTGCCGCGGTTCCGCTTCATCGCGATCTGGTGCCGCATGAACCTTTGGGCGGCGCGGGTGATCTGCGGCATCCGTCATCGCGTCGACGGCGTCGAGAACATGCCGGCCACGCCGCACATCGTGATGGCCAAGCACAGCTCGACCTGGGAGACGCTGTTCCTCACCCAGATCTTTCCGCCGCTCGCCTACGTCGCCAAGCGGGAGCTGCTGTCGATTCCGTTCTTCGGCTGGGCGTTCCGCTTCGCGTCGCCGATCACGATCGACCGCAGGGCCGGCCGGGACGCGATGGAGCAGATCGCCGAGCAGGGACGCGAGCGTTTCGCCGACGGCTTCTGGATCGTGATCTACCCCGAGGGTACGCGGATCCCTGCGGGCACGCGCGCCAAGTACAAGACCGGCGGTGCGCGCCTCGCGATCGAGATGGACGTGCCGATCCTGCCGGTTGCGCACAATGCAGGCTGGCTGTGGCCGAAGGGCCTGCTCGGCAAGCGGCAGGGCACGGTCACGCTCACCATCGGCGCGCCGATCTCGCCAGCCGGCAAGGATCCCGCGGAGCTGACGCGCGAGGTCGAGGACTGGATCGAGGGCGAGGTGGCGCGGCTCGGCGACCCCGGCGGCGAGGCACTTCGCGTGTGATGCCCGCGCCGACCCGAGGCGGAGCGCGTGTCGACGGCGGCGTGCCGCGGCGTGTCGCGCTCGCCGGGCTCGACATCGAGTACTCGCTGGTTCGTGCGCGCCGCCGCACGATCGGCATCGAGGTCGGCCTCTACGGACTCACCGTGCGCGCGCCACGGTGGGTGTCGATCCGGGAGATCGAGGCCGCGCTGCACGAACGCTCGCGGTGGATCGCCAAGTCGCTCGAGGCGTGGCAGGGGCGCCGCCGAGAGTCACTGCCGCGCGAGTGGCGCTCGGGCGCGACCATCCTCCACCGGGGCGTCGACCTCACGCTCACCGTCCGCTGCTCGACGACCGCCGCCGTCCACGCCGACCTGTTCCACCTGACCGTCGCCCATCCCCTTGCCGACGACGAGTCGCAGGTGGCCCGATGGGTCGGCATCTGGCTGCGCGACGAGGCGATGCGCCTCGTGACGCCGCGCGTCGCGCACTTCGCCGCGCGGCTCGGGCGCGCCGCGCCGCCGGTCAAGCTCTCCGGCGCGCGCAGCGAATGGGGAAGCTGCAACCACCGTGGCGAGATCCGTCTCAACTGGCGACTCGCGCAGTTGCCACCCACGCTTGCGGACTACGTGGTGGCGCACGAGGTCGCACACCTCGCCGAGCTCAACCACTCGCCGCGGTTCTGGGCGACCGTCGAGTCGCTGCTTCCCGGGCACGCGGCGCTGCGCCGCGAGCTACGCGAGTGGACCGCGCTCCTGCACGCGTAGCGGCGAATGGGCCGCCGGAACTTCAGCCGGCCGCGAGCGGCGCGAGGCGCACGGCAAGTCCCGCCTGTTCGGCGAGAAGCCGCTCGAGCACCGCGCCGAGCTCGTCGCCACTGCGCGTGTCGCGCCAGCGGTGGTCGTCACGGCGGAAGTGGAATCCGCCGCTCTTCGCCGCGACCCAGATCTCGCGGTTGGGCACGTGGCGGTTCACGATCAGCTTGCCGCCGTCCTCGCACTCGATCTCGAGGATGCCCGCGTTGATGTTCCAGTCGACGTCCAGGTCCGAGCTTTGCAGCGCGGCATCGAGCGCGTCGCCGATCGTCGAGAGCGCGACGTCGGCGGCGGCGATGAATTCGGTGTCGGTCATGGCGAGGGGCCGCGAAATCCGCGCGGCGCGCGTGTTAGGATCCGCGCCGATGTTACGTGATCTTCGCCGGCTCGCCTGCACCATCCTCCCTGCGCTGGCAGTGGCGATGGCCACGTCGTCCTGCGGCATCAAGGGACCCCTGACGGTTCCGCCCAAGGCTTCGCCGCCAGGCGCCAACGCGCCGGCGGAGACCAAGCCCGCCGAGCCGAAGGCTCCTGCTCTTTGAACGCCTTCGTCACGCGAAACGGCGAACTCCACGCCGAGGGCGTGCCGCTCTCGCGCATCGCTGACCAGCACGGCACGCCCTGCTTCGTCTATTCCAGGGCGGCCCTCGAGTCGAATTTCCGCGCCTTCGACGACGCGTTGCGGGGCATCCCGCACCTCGTCTGCTACGCGATGAAGGCCAATTCGAACCTGGGGGTGCTGAACCTCTTCGCGCGGATGGGAGGCGGCTTCGACATCGTGTCCGGGGGCGAGCTCGCGCGGGTGATCGCGGCCGGCGGCGACCCGCGCAGGGTAGTGTTCTCCGGCGTCGGCAAGACCGCGGACGAGATCCGCGCCGCGCTGTCGGCCGGCATTCACTGCTTCAACGTCGAGTCCGCGTCCGAACTCGAGCTCCTCGCTGCGACCGCGGCGGCGGCAGGCGCGCGCGCACCGGTCAGCTTCCGGGTCAACCCGGACGTCGACCCGCGCACCCACCCGTACATCTCGACGGGGCTCAAGGAGAGCAAGTTCGGCGTCGATTTCGATTCGGCACTGCCGCTCTACCGGCGCGCCGCGCGGATGCCGTCGATCGAGATCCGCGGCATCGACATCCACATCGGCTCGCAGATCACGGAGCTCGATCCCTACCGCGAGGCCGCCGGCAAGGTCTTGGCACTCGTGGACCTGCTTGCCGCCGAGGGGATCGCGCTCACCCACATCGATCTCGGCGGGGGACTCGGCATCCGCTACCGCGACGAGTCGCCGGTGGCGCTCGCGGACTATGCGGCGATGCTCGCGGCGCTGTTCCGTGGCCGCCGCGAGACGCTGATCCTCGAGCCGGGGCGACGCCTGGTCGGCGACGCCGGCGTGCTGCTCACGCGCGTCACCTACCTCAAGCGGGGCGGCGCGCGCGACTTCGCGATCGTCGACGCCGCGATGAACGACCTCCTGCGGCCCGCGCTCTACGATGCGTGGCATCCCGTGGCAGCCGTACGTCCCCGCGGCGGCGCCGTCCGTCGCTGGCAGATCGTCGGGCCGGTCTGCGAGAGCGCGGATTTCCTCGCCCACGACCGCGAGCTCGTACTCGAGCAGGGTGACCTGCTCGTCGTGGGCGTGGCGGGCGCGTACGCGATGGCGATGAGCTCGAACTACAACTCGCGCCCCCGCGCGTGCGAGGTGATCGTCGACGGCAACGCAGTGCACGTCGTGCGCCGTCGCGAGAGCATCCCGGAACTCTTCGCCGGCGAATCGGTGCTGCCGGGTTGAACGCGTGCGCACAACGCGCGATGCGCGTTCTCACGTGCGCCGACGGGGTGTGCGGATTCGCAACAATCGCGCACGCAAGCCGCGAGCGCGTTGGCCAAATCTTGCAAATCGTTGAAATTTGCCTAGAATGCAGGCAGCAGGTCGAAGTCGATTTGTCAATAGCTTCGATGCACGAACGACGAGTCTGCGAGACCTGCGATGAAGCAGAAGCAACAAAACAGGTACATCAAACCCAGACAGGAGAAGCAACGATGATGGCAGACATTTTGTCGGTGATGGCGCCCGCCGCCGCTCCCGCGGTGAAGAAGGCGGTCAAGCGTCGCGCGGCCAAGAAGGCCGTGAAGAAGGCCGTCAAGAAGGCGGTCAAGCGTCGCGCGGTCAAGAAGGCCGTGAAGAAGGCGGTCAAGCGTCGCGTCGTCAAGAAGGCCACCAAGAAGGCCGCCACCAAGCGCGCCGCGAAGAAGGCCACCAAGAAGGCCGCCACCAAGCGCGGCGCGAAGAAGGCCACC
>CAYQAF010000110.1:0-6497 GCA_964415375.1 uncultured Alcaligenaceae bacterium | reverse complement strand
CGCGCGCGTGCCCCGGTGTGCGACACGGCGTCTTTCGACGTCTGCGGTGCGCGCGAGGGATCGACCGTACGGCTTTGGACGTTGACACCCGACGGCCGCATTGCGATGGATGCCGCGGCCGAGCTGGCGTGATTCGTACCGCGACGGAGCGCACGATGGAACTGCCTCATCCGGCGGTGGCCAACGAAGCGCAACGGACCGCGTTGGCGACCCGTAATGCTTTCACGCGCCCACCGCGCCGCGCTCGTCGCGCGGCGATCGACGTCAGCTCGCCTTGCCCATCAGCAGGTCGGGCAGCCAGGTGGAGATGATCGGCACGTACGTGATGAGGAGCAGGAACGCAATCATCACCAGTATCCACGGCGCACAGGCCTTGGTCGTCTCGGTGAGCCCCATGCCCGAGATCCCCGACGCCACGTAGAGATTGAGCCCCACCGGTGGCGTGATCATGCCGATCTCCATGTTGACCGTCATGATGATGCCGAGGTGGATCGGGTCGATGCCGAGCTTCATCGCCACCGGGAACAGGATCGGCGCGGTGATGAGCAGGATCGACGAGGGCTCCATGAAGTTGCCGGCGATGAGCAGCAGGATGTTCACCACCACCAGGAACATCCAGGGCGACAGCCCCATCTCGTTGATCCACGCTGACAGGCTTTGCGGGATCTGCTCCGACGTGAGCAGAAACGAGAAGAGGACCGCATTGGTGATGATGTAGAGGAGCATCGCCGACAGGTTGGCGCTGTCGAGCAGCACCTTCGGCACCTGCTTCAGCGTCAGGTCCTTGTAGACGAACACCGACACGAAGAACGCGTACGCGGCGCTCATCGCCGCGGCTTCCGTCGGCGTGAAGATGCCGGCGTAGATGCCGCCGATCACCACGACGATCAGGAACAGGCCCCAGACGCTCTCGCGGAAGGCCGCCCACACCTCGCCGAGGCTCGCCCGCTTCATGCGCGGGTAGTTGCGCCGCTTCGCCACCACCCAGGTCACGAACATGAGTAGCGCCGCAAGCATGAGCCCGGGGATGATCCCGGCAATGAACAGCCGGCCGATCGACGAGTTGGTCGACACCGCGTAGATCACCATCACGATCGACGGCGGGATCAGGATGCCCAGCGCCCCCGCGGTGCCGATCACGCCGACGCCGAACTTCTTCGGATAGCCCTGCTTGACCATCGCCGGCAGCAGGATCGAGCCGATCGCCACCACGGTCGCGGGCGACGAGCCCGACACCGCGGCGAACAGCGCGCAGGCGACGACGCCGCCGAGCGCGAGCCCGCCATGCAGATGACCGACGAGCGCAGTCGCGAAGCGGATCATGCGCTTCGCCACACCGCCGTGGGTGAGGAAGTTGCCGGCGAGGATGAAGAACGGGATCGCCATGATCTCGAACTTCTCGATGCCGGTGAAGAGCTTGAGCGCCACCGACTCGAGCGGCACGTCGGTCATCGTGAACAGGAACGTGAGCACGGTGAGGCCGAGCGAGATCGAGATCGGCATGCCCGTGAGCATCAGGGCGATCAGCACGCCGAAGATGACGAGGCCGGTCATGGCGCGACCTCCGCGGCCGTTCGGGAGTACGGCATGCGTGCGTTCATGGCCTGCCCCCCTTCACGTCGACGTCGCGCGGGTGCAGGTCGTCGGCGAGCGTCTCCCAGGCCGCCTCGCCCTCCTTCTCGAGCCCCTCGACGTGGCCGTGGTCGGCGTGCGGCAGGTGGCCGGTCCGGTAGAAGCTCCAGGCGACCTGCAGGAAGCGGTAGCACATCAGGTACGAACCCAGCGGGATGCAGGCGTAGACGATCCACTTGGGCAGTTCGAGGTCGTTCGATACCTGCTCGGTGTGCATCAGCTCCCAGACGAAGTGCGCACCGAAGCTGCCGATGATCGCGGTGAACAGCGCCCCGCTGAAGAGTCCGAACAGCACGAACTTGCGACGCAACCGGTCGCCCATGCGGTTGATCAGCACATCCACGCCGACGTGAATGCCGGTGCGCACGCCATAGGCGGCGCCAAACTTGGCCATCCACACGAACATGAAGATCGTGAGCTCCTGCGCCCACGACATGTCGATCCTGAGCAGCGCGTCCTGCAGTCCGCCGGCCGCGAAGCCGGTCGCGTAGCGGTGCACGACGGCGAAGAAGATGATCACCGTGGCGGCGCCGATCAGGAACGTGATCAGCCACTCCTCGATGTGATCGAGGAACCTGTTCACCATGACCGATCCTCCTGGCTCTCGGGCCGCAGGTAAGAAGATGCCCGCGGGAGCGCGGGCATCCTCGGGACGGTTTACGCGGTCAGTCGGGCTTGAAGCCGGTCTCGTTGTACACGGCCTGGATCGTGTCCTTGCCGATGCGGCCTTCCATCTCCTTGTGCACGCCGACCAGCGCCTTCTTCCACGCGGCCTTCTCCTGCGCGGTCGGCACGTAGATCTGGGTCTTGCCCGAGGCCTTGACCTTCTCGAGCGCCTGGTCGTTCTCTTCCTTGGCGATCTGGTTGGCGTACGTGGTCGCCTCGACCATCGCCGCCTCGAGGCCCGTGCGGACGTCGGCGGGGAGGCCGTCCCAGAACTTCTTGTTGGTGATCACGGCATAGCCGAGGTAGCCGTGGTTGGAGGCGATCGCGTGCTTCTGCACCTCGTGCATCTTCTGCGTGTACAGGTTCGACGGCGGGTTCTCGGTGCCGTCGACCACGCCGGTCTGCAGCGCCTGGTAGACCTCGGAGAAGGCCATCGTCTGCGGCAGCGCGCCGAGCGCCCGCATCTGCGCCTGGAGCACCTGCGAGCTCTGGATGCGCATCTTCTGGCCCTTGACGTCGGCGGGGAGCTTGAGCGGCTTGTTCGACGACAGGATCTTGAAGCCGTTGTCCCAGTAGGCCAGCCCCGTGATGCCCTTCGCCTCGAGCTTCTTGAACAGCGCCTTGCCCACCGCGCCGTCGGTGACCTTGTGGAGGTCGGCGTAGTCGTCGAAGATGTACGGCAGGTCGAATACCTCGAAGTCGCGCACGCCAAGCGGCCCGAACTTGGCGAGCGACGGCGCGAGGAGCTGCACCGAGCCGAGCGAGAGCGCCTCCATCTCCTCGCCGTCCTTGTAGAGCGTCGAGTTCGGATAGACCTCGATCTTCACCTTGCCGGGCAGGCGCTTCTCGGCCAGCTCCTTGAACTTCTCGGCGGCCTTGCCCTTGGGGGTATCCACCGCGACGACGTGGCTGAACTTGATGACGATCGGCTGCTGCGCGAAGGCGGCACCGGTAACGACGAACAGCGCCGAGGCGCCAAGCGCGAGCGCAAGACGGGCTTTCATGCGAGTCTCCTCCGTTGCGAAACATGGGCCGGGCGTGCTTGGCGCCCGGGAATTCTTTGGACCGGGACCGGCGGCAGCTGGGCCGCGCCGGCCATCGCGGGTTTCGGCAAGGATGGCGGGAGCATACCAACTGCACGTTGACGTAGGTCAACGCCCTGTCCCGCCCGGAGCCCGGCGTCGCTGCGAGACGCCCCGGAGGATGCCGCCGTACAGGATCGCCCGGGCGCGCTACGAATCCGGCCGCCAATCGAGTCGATAGCCGCGGGCGCCGGGGCCGGCCCGGAAGGCCGGGTCGACGCCGAGCCCGGGCACCGCCGCCAACACATCCCCGCAGAAGACCAGCGGCAGCGCAGTGCGCTGCCACGGCGGCAGGCCGGACTCGCGCAGCCAGGCCTTGAGCGCGCGGCGGGGGCGCGACGGATCGAGGCCGAGGCGCTCGCCACCGCTCCGGGAGCGCACGACGATCGGCGCCTTCGCGGCGGTGTCCGCCGCCAGCCCGGCGCCCACGGAGTCGACGAACGCCAGCCGGCCGTGCGGCAGCACGAGCTCGGGTTCCCCGTGCCACGTGCACTCGAACGCGGGTTGCGCGGCCGGCCTGCGCTGCAGGTGCCCGCGATGCACGCCGAAGCGCGCGCCGTCGTGCACGAACTCGACGCGCGCGTCGGTCCGTGCGCACGCCAGCTGCCCGACGAGTGCCTCGAGCCGCGTGGCGGAGGGCGGGCGCAAGCCCTCGCGGCGCAGGAAATGCCGCAGCACGTTGCGCACCCGGTAGTCGGGCAGTTGGAGGAGACGGGCGACGTCGAGCCGGCCGACGTCGTCGAGCGGCGCGAGGTCCAGCGCCGCGAGGTCGTCGGTCAGTCGTGCCGCATCGGCCTGCAGCGTGGCCGCGCGGGCCAGCGTCCCGGGGTAGCCGGGGAAGACGCGGGCAAAGGCCGGCACGACCGAGAGCCGCAGCGCGTTGCGGCGATGGCGCGGCAACACGTTGCTGTCGTCCTCGACGAAGGCGAGGCCGCGTGCACGCACCCATGCGTCGATCGTGCTGCGCGGCAGGCCGAGGAGCGGCCGCAGCCAGGCGAGACCGCGTGCGTCGACCCGGGCCGCGGGCATGCCGGAGAGGCCATGGGGGCCCGCACCGCGCGCGAGCTGCAGGAGCAGCGTCTCGGCCTGGTCGTCCTGGTGGTGCGCGAGCAGCACCGCGGCCGCGCCGGCATCGTTCGCGGCGCCGGCCAGCGCCTCGTAGCGCGCGCGCCGCGCCGCGGCCTCGATGCCGTCCGGATCCGCAGCATCGACCGACACCCGCCGGACCACCAGCGGCACGCCGAGCGAGGCGCACAACGCGGCGCAACTCGCCTGCCAGGCATCGGCGCGCGCGGAAAGGCCGTGGTGGACGTGGATCGCGACCGGCTCGCGCGCCCGCGCCGCGGGCAGGGTGGCGACGGCGGCGAGCAGCGCGACCGAGTCGCGCCCGCCGGACAACGCCACCGCGACGTGGCCGGGCCCGGTCAGGTGTGCCGCGAGGGCACGCGCGACCGCGTCGGCGAGGGGATCAGCTGCCGAGCTCCTTGAACTTGCCATAGGCGAGGAGGCGCTCCTCGCGCGTCTCGATCAGCGTTTCGAGCGGCAATTCGGCGAGCTGCCGCAGCGTCTCGGTGAGTGCCTTCTTCAGCGTCGCCATCATCGCCGGCGGGTCGCGATGGGCGCCACCTGGCGGCTCGCTCACCACACGGTCGACGAAGCCCAGCTGCTTCAGGCGTGCCGCGGTGATGCCGAGCGACTCCGCGGCCTCGGGCGCGCGCTCGGCGGACTTCCACAGGATCGATGCGCAACCCTCAGGCGAGATCACGGAGTACGTCGCGTATTGCAGCATCAGCGTCGCGTCACCGACGGCGATCGCCAGCGCACCACCCGAGCCGCCTTCGCCGATCACCGTGACGACGATCGGCGTGCGCAGCGCGGCCATTTCGTAGAGGTTGCGCCCGATCGCCTCCGACTGCCCGCGCTCCTCGGCGCCGATGCCGGGGTAGGCGCCCGGCGTGTCGACGAAGGTGAAGAGCGGCAGACCGAACTTCTCCGCGAGCTTCATCAGCCTGAGCGCCTTGCGGTAGCCCTCGGGCCGCGGCATGCCGAAGTTGCGGTGGATCTTCTCCTTGGTGTCGCGACCCTTCTGGTGGCCGATGACCATGCACGGCTGGCCGTTGAAGCGCGCAAGGCCGCCGACGATCGCGGCGTCGTCGGCGTACGTCCGGTCGCCGGCCTGCTCCCGGAAATCCGTGAACATGCCCGCGACGTAATCGAGCGTGTAGGGCCGCTGCGGGTGGCGCGCGACCTGCGCGACCTGCCAGGCGCCGAGCTTGCCGTAGATCTCCTTGGTGAGCTGCTGGCTCTTCTTGGTGAGCCGGCCGATCTCGTCGGAAATGTCGACGGCGGAATCCTCGTGCACGAAGCGCAGCTCCTCGATCTTCGCCTGCAGCTCGGCGATCGGCTGCTCGAAGTCGAGGAAGGTCTGCCTGCTGCGGGCGTCGCTCATGGGAACGTCGTGGAGTCGCGCGCGGGCCGTGGGTACGGACGCGCCGCTTCGCGCCGGATCATAGCGCAACCCACCCGGGTCCCGTCCGCCATCCCCGGGGCGGTCACTTGAACGCGTCCCAGATCAGCTTGAGGCCGGTGGCGAACAGCAGCCCGTACGAGATCGCGTAGAACACGCGCTCCGTGATCCGCTTGTGCAGCCACACGCCGAGCGCGATGCCGATCGGCGCGAGCGGGCTGAACAGCAGCGCCGT
Source organism: uncultured Alcaligenaceae bacterium (assembly GCA_964415375.1). GTDB lineage: Bacteria > Pseudomonadota > Gammaproteobacteria > Burkholderiales > Casimicrobiaceae > VBCG01. The sequence continues at coordinate 415 of CAYQAF010000110.1, read as the reverse complement.
GGAGAGGTTGGCGGTGGAGAGCTGACCGAGGAACGCGTACGGCACGAGCTTCACGTAGTTGACCACCAGGAAGAACACCACCGACGTGGCGACCAGCACGGTCTTGTCGAGCTTCTGCGGCAGCATCCAGATCGCGAACGGCGGTCCGCCGGCGTGGGCGAGCGTGCTGGTGAACCCCGAGACGGCGCCCCAGAACACGCCGGCCGGTCGTCCCGGCGGCCCGGCCGCGGTCGCGGCACGCGCGGCGAGGCGCTCGGTGACCCGGAACCACCGGTTCAAGGCGAACGTCACCGCGATCAGGCCGAGCATCAGCCGGATCGCGTTCACCGGCAGCGCGCCGAAGGCGAACGCACCCAGCGTGATGCCGGCGATGGCGCCGGGCAGGAGCACGCGCAGGTGCGCCATCGACCACTTG
>CAYQAF010000109.1:0-6512 GCA_964415375.1 uncultured Alcaligenaceae bacterium | reverse complement strand
ATGCAGCGCATGGCGAAGCGCAACGCGATCGTGCGCCGGCTCGCCGCGGTCGAGACGCTCGGCTCGGCCACGGTCATCGCCAGCGACAAGACGGGCACGCTGACCCAGAACGAGATGACGGTGCGCGTGGCCATCACCGCCACGGGCCGCGTCGCCTTCACCGGCACGGGATACTCGGCGGAAGGCGAGATGCAGGTCGACGGCAAACCGCTCGCCGAAGGCGCGCAACACACCGAGGCGCGACGTCTGCTCGCGGCCGCCCACCTCGCAAGCAACGCGGAGCTCGCCGAACGCGAGGGCCGCGTCACGGTGATGGGCGACCCGACGGAGGGCGCGCTCAAGGTCGCCGCCCTGAAGGCGGGGCTCACCGACGAGCGGATCCGCACTCGCTTCAGGCGCGTGGGCGAGTTGCCGTTCTCCGCGGAACGCAAGCTGATGAGCACCGCGCACACGGACGCCCTGCGCGAAGGCGACAAGGTGCTGTTCGTCAAGGGTGCACCGGACGTGCTGCTCGCACGCTGTACGTCGGAGCGCGTCGGTGACGTCGAGCAGCCCCTCGACGGCGCGCGCCGCGATGCCGTCGCACGGTCCATCGACGGACTTGCCGGCGAAGCCCTGCGCACGCTCGGCATCGCTTACCGCCGCCTGGCGGCGGTCGAGTTGAGCAGGCTCGAGCCCAGTCACGAGGAAGAACTGGTGTGGCTCGGCGTCGTCGGCATGATCGACCCGCCGCGGCCCGAGGCCAAGGCGGCCGTTGCCGCCGCACAGACGGCGGGACTGAAGGTGCTGATGATCACGGGCGACCATCCGGCGGCGGCGGGGGCGATCGCTGCCGAGCTCGGCATTGCCGCAGCCGGGGAGCCGGTGATGACCGGCGCCGCGCTGGCGGCGCTGGACGATGCGGCGCGGCGTGTCGCGATCCGGGAGACGCGCGTCTTCGCGCGCGTGGCCCCTGAGCACAAGCTCGCTATCGTGCGCGCGCTGCAGGCGGAAGGTGAGGTGGTCGCGATGACCGGCGACGGCGTCAACGACGCGCCGGCGCTCAAGGCTGCCGACATCGGCATCGCGAAGGGCGTGACCGGCACGGACGTCTCGCGCGAGGCCGCGGACATGGTGCTCGCCGACGACAACTTCGCGACGATCGTCGCCGCGATCGAGGAGGGCCGTTCGATCTACGCGAACATCCAGAAGTTCCTCCGCTACCTGCTCGCCACCAACCTGGGCGAGGTGCTGGTGATGTTCTTCGGCGTCGTGCTTGCGGGCGTGATCGGCCTGACCGCCGGGCCCGGCGAGGCGCTGGTGCTGCCGCTCCTCGCGACGATGATCCTCTGGATCAACCTCGTCACCGACGGCTTCCCCGCGCTTGCGCTCGGCGTCGACCCGCCCGAACCGCGGCTGATGGCGCATCCTCCCCGCAATCCGCGCAGCAGCGTGATCACGCACCGGATGTGGATCGGCATCGGCGTGGCCTCCGTGGTGATGGCGGCCGGCACGCTGCTCCTGCTCGACGCATCGCTGCCGGGAGGGCTGATCGAAGGTGAAGGCGACGTCCGCTACGGACGCACGATGGCATTCAACGTCCTCGTGATCTACCAGCTGGTCGCCACGCTGTCCGTGCGCTCGGACGAGGTGAGCGCGTTCGTCGCGACTTTCGAGAATCGCTGGCTCTGGGCGTCGCTCGCCGTCGGGCTCGCGCTCCAGTTCGCGGTGCTGTACGTGCCCGCGCTGCAGCGTGGCTTCGGCACGGTCGGACTGTCGGTGCGCGACTGGGTCGTGTGCTTCGCGATCTCGACCAGCGTGCTGCTGGCCCGGGAGCTTCTGAAAGCGGCATTCCGGGCCCGGGATCGCCGCGCTTGACGCGCGCACCGTGCATGGGCGAGATTCGCAGCGTCGGGCAAACAACGGAGGGAAGATGCGTCGGATCGGAGTGGGTATCGTCGGGCTGGGCAATGCGGTCAAGCCGCATGCGGCGGCGCTCAAGGCGCTTGCCGATCGCGCCACGGTGGTCGGGGGCTGGTCGCCCTCCACGGCGCGTCGCACGCAGTTTGCCGCGACCTATGCCCTGCCGGCGGTGGACTCGCTGGACGCGCTGCTAGCGGACCCGAAGGTCGAGGCGCTGCTCGTGCTGACGCCGCCGCGCACGCACACCGAGATCGCGCTCGCCGCCGCTCGCGCCGGCAAGGACGTGTTGCTGGAGAAGCCCATCGACGTCGACCACGCACGCTCGAGGTCGCTGGTCGAGGCGATCGAGGGCATGGGTCGGGTCTTCGGCATCGTGTTTCAGCACCGCTTTCGCGAAGGTGCAATCGCGCTGCGCGAGACGCTTCGCAGCGGGGCACTCGGGGACTTGCTCTCGGTCTCGGCATCGATCCGCTGGTGGCGCTCGGCGGAGTACTTCGCGGAACCCGGGCGCGGCACAATCGCCCGCGATGGCGGCGGCGTGCTGCTGACCCAGGCGATCCATACGCTCGACCTGATGCTCGACCTCGTCGGTCCGCCGCAGCGCGTCTCCGCGCTCGTCCGCACGAGCCCGCTCCGCGGGATCGACACCGAGGACATCGCATGCGCGACCGTCGAGTATCGTTGCGGCGCCGTCGGCGTGATCGACGCGACGTCCGTCGCCTTTCCCGGTTACCCGGAACGCGTCGAAATTGCCGGTACGAACGGCAGCGCGGTGCTCGCCGCGGAGCGGCTGGAGCTCAATCTGCAGGGCGCGCCGGCGCGCGTGATCGACGGCGGCAGTGCCGGTGGCGGCGGCGCCGATCCGATGGCGTTCTCGCCCGACGCCCACCGGCGCCTGATCGCCGACTTCCTCGACGCGGTCGAGGCGCGGCGGCAGCCGCTGGCGAGCGCCCGCAGCGCACTCGCAATCCACGCGCTGATCGACGCGATGCTCGACTCGTCGCGACGGGGCGTGGCCGTGGAGGTGGCGACGTCCGCGTGAAGCCGCGCGGGTGCGGGCGGGGTACCCGGAGCCCGACTCGAACGGGCACGCCTCGCGGCCGCGGATTTTAAGTCCGCTGTGTCTACCATTCCACCATCCGGGCGCGGTCTCGATTCTACGCCCGGCGCCCTGTTCGTTACGCCGCCGGCACCGCCGCGTCGCCGGCAGGCCGGTGAACTCGGCAACGATCGTGCGGTCGGCGAGCCGCGCGACGTCTACGAACCAGGATGAGCGCGAGGTGCGGCTAGCCGCGCCGGCGCAGCACGCTACCCATGAAGCGAACGAAGGCTGCGTGTTCCTCTTCCGCGCGCTCGGTCGCCGTCTGAATTACCAGCACACAGTAACGGCCGTCGTCCAGGCGCCGCACGAAGACGTCGCGGCCGCCGTCGCGTGCGCGGAGCGTCGCGCGCATCCGCTGGCCGGGAGGGCGCTCGGGGGGCAGCCACTCGGCGTGCACGTCGCCCGTCGAGAGCAGCGCGTCGCGCCGCCCGCGATACTCGGTCGCGCCGCGCAGGTGGCGGATCGCGACGGTGTCGTTGCTGCCCGGTGCGTCCGGGTCGGCGTCGCGACGCTGTGCATCGGTGCGCATTGGCGTGTCCTGGCTGGAGGTGGCGTCGGACATGAATCTCCCTCTTGCCCGATGGTGTTCTCCTGCGGCCGAAGATACACAAATATGCCATGACCTTGCGTGCATGCCCGATCAACGGTAGCGACGAAAAGTTTTACAAATACGGCTGTGATGGACAGATCGGCCAAAATTGCCCTGAATCGTCGAGTTTCCTGACAGTGGCGAGTCTTGGCGCGGCGTGCCCGCCGCATTCTAAGCATGTGAAAAACGGGTCTTTGGTCCATGCGCCGAGGTGTCGCAGAATGACATCCCCTCATTGCACCGCAGAGCTCGACGCCATGAAACGCCTCTTCGCCTTCTTCATCGCGCTCGCTGCGTCTGCCGCAGCACTGGCCGCGCCGCCACTGCTCGGTCCCGCCGACCTCAACGCCTTGCTCGGCAAGCCCGGCGTGCGCGTCATCGACATCCGCGATCCCGCGTCCTACGGCGACAAGCACATCCCCGGTGCCGTCTCCGCCCCGTACGGCAACTGGCGCGGTCCTGCGTCCAATCCCGGCGAGCTGCCGGCACTGCCGGTGCTGACCAAGCGCGTACAGAGCCTCGGACTAATCCCCGAGACCCACGTGGTGGTCGTCTCCACCGGCAAGGACGTCACCGACTTCGGCGCCGCGGCGCGTGTCTACTGGACGCTCAAGGTGCTGGGCCTCAAGGAGTTGTCTGTCCTGAATGGCGGCGTGGCCGCGTGGACGGCCGCGGGTTTGCCACTCGACAATGTGAAGGTGACGGTGGCGGCGAGCACGTTCGAGCCGCGCATCGATGAGTCGCTAGTCGCGACGCGCGAGCAGACGATCGCGGCGGCGTCGAGCGGGAGCTCGCGCCTGGTCGATGCGCGACCGCCCGCGTTCTTCAAGGGCGAGACCCGCCACCAGGCGGCCAAGCTGCCGGGCACGCTCAAGGGTGCGGTCAACGTCGAGCACGCGAGCTGGTTCAAGCCCGGGACGACGACGTTCGTGACGGCCGACGAGGCGCGCAGGATCGCCGCGACGACGCCGCTCGAGCCGGGGCGTGACACAATCTCGTTCTGCAACACCGGGCACTGGGCCGCGACCAACTGGTTCGCGATGTCCGAGGTGCTCGGCCAGAACAACGTCAAGCTCTATGCGGGCTCGATGGTCGACTGGACCCAGGCCCCCGACGCGCTGCCGATGGACAACGTCCCGAACCGTTTCGAGCAACTGGTGATCGACTGGAAGCTCTGGGTGGACCGCACGTTCAACTGAAGGTCCGATGCGCAGGCTTCCCATCGCGGCCCTTGCGGCCGCGTTGCTTTTCGTGCTGGTGTGGTACGTGTCGGTGCGCCAGGCGGCGCTGTTCGCGATCGGCATCGCGATGGGCGCCGCGCTCGCCGGCGCGCGCTTCGGCTTCACCACCGGCTGGCGCAACCTGGTCGTCGCGCGTGATCCGCGCGGCGTCGTCGGGCAGGCGCTCCTGCTCGCGCTCGCCGCGCTCGGGTCGATGCCGCTGCTCGGGCAGTTCCCGGAGCTGAACGCCGCACTCGCTCCGCCGAGCGTGAGCCTCGTCGTCGGCGCGTTCCTGTTCGGCCTGACGATGCAGATTGCCGACGGCTGTGGCTCGGGCACGCTCTACAAGGCTGGCATGGGCGTGCCGCTCAACATGGGCATCCTGCCGCTGTTCGCGCTCGGCAGCTTCCTCGGCTCCGTGCACCTCGATCGCTGGCTCGTGCTCGGCGTGATCGAGCCGGTGAGCTTGGTCGACCACTTCGGTGTCGCAGGGGCGCTCGCGGCGACGTTCGCCGGGCTCGCCGTCGCGGTCGCGCTGGCGCTCGCATGGTCCGGCGCCGAAGGGCGTGCGTCCTGGTTCGACCGGCGCTGGCTGTGGGGGGCCGTCGCGCTCGCGGCGCTGGCGGTGCTGAACCTCGTGGTGGCCGGCCAGCCGTGGGGCGTGGTCTACGGCTTCGGTCTCTGGGCGGCCAAGCTCGCGACCGCGGCCGAGGTCTTCGACCCGGCGGCGAGCATGTTCTGGAGCCAGCCGGGGAACGCCGAAATCCTGCGTCAGTCGGTGCTGCTCGACGTGACGTCGATCACCAACATCGGCATCCTCGCGGGAGCGTTGTGGGTGGCCGCCGGTGCGCCTTCCACCGGACGCCCACTCACGGCCGTGCAGTGGCTGATCGGCCTCGCGGCCGGCTTCGTGATGGGCTACAGCTCGCGCCTGGCCTTCGGCTGCAACGTGGGTGCCATGGTCTCGGGCATTTCCACCGGCAGCCTGCACGGGTGGCTCTGGGTGCCATTGGCGTTCGCCGGCACGCTGATCGGCCTGCGCGTGCGCCGGCGTTTCGGATTCGACGCCGCATGAGGCGGACCGTCTACCTGAAGTTGGCCTTCTGGGGTGCGCTCGCGCTCTTCCTCGCCTGGGACCACGCGCGGGCGCCGCGCATCGACCTGCGCTTCGAGGCACCGCTGATCGCGGCCGGCTCGGGGCAGACCTCGATCGCTGGGCACTGCGCGCTGCCGAAATAGACGGCGGGGACCGTCGGGCGCCAGCCGCCCGGAATTTTGCCGGAGAACGATCGCGCAATTGATGAGTCTCAAAACATATGCACGGCTTGTCGCGTACAAAGCCCTGTCGACCGAACGTGACGGTCGGACCCGGGAAAAATAACAATGACCATCGGCTGGATCACCATCGCTGCGATTGCGCTCGGCATCTCCTGGCTCGTGACGTTCACGTTGCTGAAGATGGCGGACGATAACGACCGGGCGGCCCGGCATGCCGAGCGGGAACTGATCCCGTTCTCGGACGTGACCGTCACGCAGGCCGGCTACCGCGAATGAAGCACGCCTGATCGGTGCGCGGGGATTGTCGCGCGGCCGCCTCCCGGCCACGCGAGAATCGCGGGATCGTCGCCTTATGGCACCCGAAGGGTGATGGAGGCGGGGGTCGGAATCGAACCGGCGTACACGGCTTTGCAGGCCGCTG
>CAYQAF010000108.1:0-6545 GCA_964415375.1 uncultured Alcaligenaceae bacterium | reverse complement strand
CGTAGTGGATGCGGTGGCCGTTGAAGGTCAGCGCGGAGTAGCGGAACAGCAGGACGGGGTCGGGCGTGACGGTCCGATGGAAATCCGCCGCGCGCGCCGGGTCGGGCTCGGCCGGCGGCGCCGCAGGCGTACCCGGCTGCGGGGCGCCGCGATAAACGATGTCGTGCTCGTCGGTGACCGCGAGCACGCCGTCGGCGTGGATCTCGTGGCGGACCGTCACCAGCACGAGTTCGCCGCTGCGGCCCGACTTCTTTTCGATGGCAGCGATCGTGCTCTGTCGCTCGAGCCGGGCATCGAAGGCGATCGGCACCGGAAAGGTCAGGCGGCTGCCGGCCCACATCCGGCGCGGCAGCGTCACGGGCGGCAGGAAGCCTCCTCGGGTCGGATGCCCGTCGGCGCCGAGCGTCGACTGCAGAGCCGTCGGGAGGAAGTACAGCCAGTGCCAGGCGGGCGGAAGGACCGATCCGGCGCTGTGCAGCCGCGCCATCAGATCGGCCCGGTCCAGCGTGGCCGCAAGGCCCAGCGCCGGCGCCACGCGCGCGACGTCGTGAGCCGTTTCACGGCGGCCCATCCAATCGCGCAAATCCGGAGTGTTTTCGGTTGGCATGGCGGCGAAGGGCCGGGCCCGGGGACGCGTGAACTCTAACAGTTCGGGGGCGACCGTTCGCGCCCGCAACGGCAACGATGCCGCAGCGTGGCAGGCACGAAGCCCTCCGCCAAATGTCCTCCTCGTCCTCGGGGGCGGGGGCCCGCCTCGGCCGGGACGCGGCCAGGCGCTGGCGAGGGATCCCTGCAAGACAGCGCGAGGGGAAAATGTTAGAATTTTGAATTTATTCGCATTTATCCGTATTTACCCTGCCGGAGCCGCACTATGGCCGTCGAACGCACCCTTTCCATCATCAAGCCCGATGCCGTCGCCAAGAACCTCATCGGCAAGATCTACTCCCGGTTCGAGACGAACGGATTGAAGATCGTCGCCGCGCGCATGGCGTGGCTCTCCCGCGCCGAGGCCGAGGGCTTCTACGCGGTCCACCGCGAACGTCCGTTCTTCAAGGATCTGGTCGACTTCATGATCTCCGGACCGGTGATGATCCAGGTGCTCGAGGGCGACAACGCGATCGCGAACAACCGCGACCTGATGGGTGCCACCGACCCCAAGAAGGCCGCGGCCGGGACGATCCGGGCCGATTTTGCACAGTCGATCGACGCCAACGCGGTGCACGGCTCGGACGGGCCCGACACCGCGCGCACCGAGATCGCGTACTTCTTTCCCGCGCTCGCGGTCTACAGCCGCTGATCGCCCGCCCGCCTGCACCGTTCAACCGTGGCGATGACTCCGTTGCTGGGCCTCGATGCCGCCGGACTCGATCGGTTCTTCGCCGAGCTGGGCGAGAAGCCGTTTCGCGCCCGGCAGGTGTCGCGATGGCTGCACCAGCGTTTCGCGGATGCCCCGGAACGGATGACCGACCTCGCCAAGGTGACGCGCGAGCGCCTGGTCGCCGCCGCGACGATCGCGGCGCCGGCGGTGATCCGCGACACGACGGCGTCCGACGGCACGCGCAAGTGGCTGTTCGACGTCGGCGCCGGCAATGCGATCGAGTCCGTCTACATTCCCGAAGACGACAGGGGAACCCTCTGCGTCTCCTCGCAGGCCGGCTGTGCGCTGGACTGCGCGTTCTGCTCGACCGGCCGGCAGGGCTTCAACCGCAATCTCACCACCGCCGAGATCGTCGGGCAGCTGTGGCACGCGAATCGCACGCTCCTCGTTGATGGGATCCGCGCGCCGTGGGTCGAGCAGGGCCGGGCCCCGATCACCAACGTGGTGATGATGGGCATGGGCGAGCCGCTCGCGAACTACGACAACGTCGTCCCGGCGCTCAGGCTGTTCCTCGACGACAACGCCTACGGCCTGTCGCGACGCCGCGTGACGCTGTCCACCTCCGGGCTCGTGCCGATGATCGACCGCCTCGCCGCCGATTGCCCGGTGGCGCTCGCGGTGAGCCTGCACGCGCCCGACGACGACTTGCGCGACCGGCTCGTGCCGATCAACCGCAGGCATCCGCTGAAGGAGCTCCTGGCCGCGTGCCTGCGCTACCTGCCGCACGCGCCGCGCGATTTCGTCACGTTCGAGTACGTGATGCTGGACGACGTCAACGACCGCCCCGAGGATGCGCGGAAGCTTCTGGCGATCGCGCGCGCGGTTCCGTGCAAGCTCAACCTGATCCCGTTCAACCCGTTCCCGGGCACCGGCTTTTGCACCAGCCCGCGCGAGCGGATCCGCGCGTTCCAGCAGATCCTGATGGACGCCGGCGTGACGACGACGATCCGCAAGACGCGCGGCGACGACATCGACGCGGCCTGCGGCCAGCTCGCCGGACAGGTGCAGGACCGCATCAAGCGTCGGCTGGCCGCGCGCATCGCGCCGGTCCCGGCCCGATGACCCTACGAGGATCGTCCACCATGCGCTTGCGCAACCTCGCGGCGTTGCTCGCCGCGGTCTCGGCACTCGCGGCGTGCCAGTCGAATCCGTTCGGGACGAAGCCCGAGCCGACGCCTCCCTCGCCGCAGGTGCAACCGGCACAGGCGCCGCGCATCCAACAGCCTGAGTCGACGCCGCGGCAGCGGGCGGAGGCCCACGTCGAGCTCGCCGCCGGCTACTTCGAGCGCGCGCAATTCGACGTCGCCCTCGAGGAGCTCGGCATTGCCGAGAGGATCGACGCGACCTTCGCGCGGACCCACAGCATCTACGGCCTCGTCTACGCGACGATCGGCGAGCTGCCCAAGGCGGAGGCGAGCTTTCGCCGCGCGCTCGAACTCGCGCCGAACGACTCGGAGGCGCGCCAGAACTGGGGCTGGTACCTGTGCACGCACGGCCGGGCCAAGGAGTCCATCGCCGAGTTCGAGGCGGCGATCCGCGACCCGCTGTACCGCACGCCCGAGATCGCCCTGGTCAACGCCGGCAAGTGCAGCGTGTCGATCGGCGACGAATCGGCGGCCGACCGGTATTTCCGCCGCGCGCTGCAGCTGCGCCCGAACGAACCCCAGGCGGCGTACAACCTCGCGCTCCTGTCGTACCGCGGCCAACGCCACGCCGATGCCCGCGCGCTGATGCGCATCGTGATGCAGCAGAACACGCCGGCGCCCGAGGCCCTGTTCCTCGGCATGTGCATCGAGCAGAAGCTCGGCGACGCGCAGGCGGAGCAGTCGTACGCGCTGCAGCTTCGCAACCGCTATCCCGATTCCGCCGAAACCAAGGCGATCGGCCCTTGCCCATGACCGAATCCCCACCGATCGTGCCCACCGAGCCCGTCCCGGACGCCGGCAGCGCCGGTGCGATGCTGCGCGCCGCGCGCGAGGCCGCCGGACTGTCCATCGATGCGCTCTCGCAGCAGTTGAAGCTCTCGCCGCGCCAGGTGAAGGCGCTCGAGGACGGTGACTACGCGAGCCTGCCCGGCAGGACGTTCGTCCGCGGCTTCGTGCGCAACTACGCGCGGGCGGTCGGCATCGACGCGCAAGCCGTGCTCGCCGCGATTCCGGGCGCGGTCGAGGCCCCGGCACTCGATCGCTCGACCATCGGGCACGCGCATCGGCCGATCGGCGAGTTACCGACGTCGGGTCGGGCACGTTCGGGATCCTGGGCGCGCTGGCTCATCCCGCTCGTGCTGCTCACCGCGATCGGCGCGGCCGCGCTCTACGAGTACCTGCGCCCGGGCGACCTGCAACGGGGTTTCGAGACCCGCACACTGCCGGTACGGCCGGCGCCGCCCGATCCGGTCGCCCCGCCGGCCGGCACGCCGTCGTCGGGCACGCCGCTGCCCAATCCGATCGTCTCCGGGCCCGTGAGCGAGGCGCCGCGCGCCGACGGCGTGTTGGCCCCGCCCGCGCCGGCGGTCGACACCGCCCCCGCTGCCGCAACGCCGCCGCTCCCCCCGCCCGGACCGGCGGGCGGCGGCGCGATCATCACGCCCTACGTCAACGCGCCCGCGGCCGTGCCGACGCCCCCGGCCGCGGCTGGCGAGGCGACGCTCGTGATCAACTATCGCGCATCGTCGTGGACCGAGGTGCGCGACCGCGACGGCAAGGTGGTGCTGCAGGTCACCGGCACGCCGGGCACGTCGCAGACGGTCACCGGCAAGGCGCCGTTCGACCTCACGCTCGGCAACGCGAGCGAGAACAGCGTCACGTGGCGAGGCGCGCCGTTCGACCTGGCGCCGCACCTGCGCCAGAACGTCGCGCGCGTGCGCCTGCCCTGATTCCCGCCATGGAACGCCCCGTCATCGTGCGCCACCGCACGCGCAGCGTGCGCATCGGCGAGGTCGCCGTCGGCGGCGCCGCGCCGATCGTCGTGCAGTCGATGACCAATACCGACACTGCCGATGTCGCCGCCACCGTCGCGCAGGTCAAGGCGCTCGCCGACGCCGGCTCCGAGCTGGTGCGGGTCACGGTGAACAACGTCGCCGCCGCCGCCGCGGTGCCGTCGATCCGCGAGCGGCTCGACGCCCTCGGCTGCGCCGTGCCGCTGGTCGGCGACTTCCACTTCAACGGGCACAAGCTGCTCGCCGAGGTGCCCGACTGCGCGCGGGCGCTCGCCAAGTTCCGCATCAATCCCGGCAGCGTCGGCAAGGGGTCGAAGCGCGACCCGCAGTTCGCGGTTATGATCGAGAAGGCCCTCGAGTTCGGCAAACCGGTGCGCATCGGCGTCAACTGGGGCAGCCTCGATGCCGACCTGCTCGCGCGCCTCATGGACGAGAACGCGTCGCGCGCCGTGCCGATGTCCGCCGAGGCCGTGATGCGCGAGGCGCTCGTCACCTCGGCGCTCGACAGCGCCGCCCGCGCCGAGGCGCTCGGCCTTCCCGGCGATCGCATCGTGCTGTCCTGCAAGGTCTCCGACGTGCAGGACCTGATCACCGTGTACCGCGAGCTCGCGCGCCGCGCCGACTATCCGCTGCACCTCGGTCTCACCGAGGCCGGCATGGGCAGCAAGGGCATCGTCGCCTCGACCGCGGCGCTCGCCGTGCTGCTGCAGGAAGGCATCGGCGACACGATCCGCGTGTCGCTGACGCCGGAGCCCGGCGGCGACCGGACGAAGGAAGTCGTCGTCGCGCAGGAGATCCTGCAGACGATGGGACTGCGTTCGTTCACGCCGATGGTCACCGCCTGTCCCGGATGCGGCCGCACGACGTCCACCCACTTCCAGGAGCTCGCCGCCCGCATCCAGTCCTTCCTGCGCGTCTCGATGGTCGCGTGGCGCGAGCGCTACCCCGGCGTCGAGAACATGCACGTCGCGGTGATGGGATGCGTCGTCAACGGACCCGGTGAGTCGAAGCTCGCCAACGTCGGCATATCGTTGCCGGGCACCGGCGAGTCGCCGGTGGCACCCGTCTACGTCGACGGGCAGAAGACCGTGACGCTGAAGGGCGAGCGCATCGCCGAGGAGTTCCAGCGCATCGTCGAGGACTACGTGCGGGCGACCTACGGCGGCGAAGCGCGCACGAGCGCGCTCGATCCCGAGCGCCGCACGATTGCGCTGAAGGCGCACGCATGAGCGGCGGGACCGACGTGACGCATCGACTCCAAGCGGAGACCGGTCACTTCAAGGTGACGGGGCAGCCGGCGCGCCTGCAAGCGGTGCGCGGCATGAACGACGTGCTGCCCGACGAGGCGGCGCTGTGGGAGCGCTTCGAGGATGCGGTACGCCGCGTGTTCGCGCTCTACGGCTATCGCAACCTGCGCGTGCCGATCGTCGAGCAGACGCCGCTCTTCGTGCGCGCCATCGGCGAGGTGACCGACATCGTCGAGAAGGAGATGTACACGTTCGACGACAAGCTCTCCGGCGAGAGCCTGACGCTGCGGCCCGAAGCGACCGCGGGCATCGTGCGCGCCGCGATCGAGCACAACCTCTGCTACGAACGGCCGCAGCGGGTGTGGCTCGCCGGGCCGATGTTCCGCCACGAGCGCCCGCAGAAGGGCCGCTACCGCCAGTTCCACCAGTTCGACGTCGAGGCGCTGGGCTTCCCCGGGCCGGACGTCGACGCCGAGCAGATGATCCTGCTCGCGCGCCTGTGGCGCGAGCTCGGGCTCGCCGACTCGATCCGCCTGTCGATCAACTCGATCGGCGACCCCGCCGAGCGGCGCGCGCACCGTGCAGCGCTGGTCGCGTACTTCGAGCGCCACGAGGACGCGCTGGACGAGGATTCGCGGCGGCGCCTGCACACCAACCCGCTGCGCATCCTCGACAGCAAGAACGAGGCGATGCGCGAGGTAATCGAGGGTGCGCCGAAACTCCTGGACCGCCTCGGCGAGGCGTCGCGCGGGCACTTCGAGGGACTGCAGGTCCTGCTCGCGGAAGCCGGCATCGTCTTCGACATCGACCCGCGGCTCGTGCGCGGGCTCGACTACTACAATCGCACCGTCTTCGAGTGGATCACCGATCGGCTGGGTGCGCAAGGCACCGTCGCCGGCGGCGGCCGCTACGACGGCCTCTTCGAGCAGCTCGGCGGCAAGGCGACGCCCGCGTGCGGATTCGGCATGGGCATCGAGCGGAT
>CAYQAF010000107.1:0-6569 GCA_964415375.1 uncultured Alcaligenaceae bacterium | reverse complement strand
TGAGCGAGCTGGGCCTGTGCTCGCGGCGCGAAGCCGACGAGTGGATCGAGAACGGCTGGGTGAAGGTCGACGGCACGGTCGTCACGACGCTCGGTGTGCGCGTCTCGCCGCGCGCGCGCATCGACATCGATCCGGCGGCCGCGCGCCACCAGAGCGAGCAGGTGACGATCCTGCTCAACAAGCCGATGGGCTACGTTTCGGGCCAGGCCGAGGATGGCCATCAGCCGGCGATCGTGCTGATCAAGCCGGAGCACCGCTGGGCCGACGATCCGTCGCCGACGCGATTCAAGGCGAGTCACCTGCGCGGGCTCGCCCCGGCGGGGCGGCTCGACATCGACTCGACCGGTCTGCTCGTGTTCACCCAGGACGGCCGCCTGGCCAAGCACCTGATCGGCCGCGACTCGGCGGTCGAGAAGGAATACCTGGTGCGCATCGAGGGCACGCTGTCCGACGCCGGGATGAAGCTGCTGCAGCACGGACTGGAGCTCGACGGCGTGAGGTTGAAGCCCGCACGCGTGTCGTGGCAGAACGAGCACCAGCTGCGCGTCGTGCTGCGCGAGGGACGGAAGCGCCAGATCCGGCGCATGTGCGAGCTGGTCGGCCTGGTCGTGACCGGCCTGAAGCGCGTGCGCAGCGGCAGCGTCCCGCTGGGGGCATTGCCCGTGGGGCAGTGGCGTTACCTGCGGCGCGACGAGAAGTTCTGACGCTGGCGACAACGCCTGCATCGACGCGCCGGGCAAGCGCGGACGTCGGATCAGGCGCGCGCGGCCACCTGGCGCCAATGAACTCCACGGGAGCACGAACTTGACGGAACTGGAGAGTCTGCGCGAGCAACTGCGGGCGTTCGCCGCCGAGCGCGATTGGGGACAGTTCCATTCGCCCAAGAACCTCGCGATGGCGCTGGCGGCGGAAGCCGGCGAGCTGCTCGAGGTCTTCCAATGGCTCACCGAAGCGCAGAGCCGCGGCCTCGCGCCCGACGCGCAGGCGAAGGCAGGTGACGAGGTTGCGGACGTTCTCCTGTACCTGATCCGGCTGAGCGACGAACTGGGCATCGATCCGATCGATGCGGCCCGTCGCAAGCTTCTTGCGAACGCCGAGAAATATCCCGTAGCCAGGGCACGCGGCAGCAGCAGGAAATACACGGAGCTGTAGCGTGGACGCGCACCCGATCGTTCACTGGACTGAAGGCGGCGCGGCATGCGCCACGCGCTGGCGCTCGGAGCGCGGAGCGCCGCCGCCCAAGCGAGTGGTCATCGCCGATGACCGCGTGACCGCCGACGACGCGTACGGGCTCGCGTGCCAGGGCACCGGGATCCTGTGGCGGGGCGACTTCCAGAACGCGCGGCAATTGCTGATCGCGCTGGCGAGTCGGGCGGACCGTCGGCCGCGCAAGCCGAAGCAGTCGGCGGCCCCCGCGACGCCGCCTTCGCCCGCCGAAGCCTTCAATCTGCACCGCCAGGCCCAGTCGCAGCGCGCACGCACGTTGGGTATGCTGCTGATCCCACTCGACGAGCACTACGGCATCGCGTTGCGACGCGCGCCCGACGTCCGGCGCGCCTGCGAGGAGGCCTATGGCCCGGGCGACGGCACCTCGATCGTCTCGCTGCGGGAGCTGTTGGGTCTCATCGGCGCGCACGAGTGGCGCAGCAAGGGCATCGAGGTCCCGGCGATCGGGGGCCGCATCCATCCCCACTACGGGGTGTTCGCGCCGATTCGCGGCGAATACGTCGACCTGGTCGCCAAGGCACCGTTGCCCGCCGTGATGCCGTCGTTCGACACGGCGTTCGACATCGGCACGGGGACGGGCGTGCTCGCCGCCGTGCTCGCGCGGCGCGGCATCAGGCGGGTGGTCGCCACCGACCAGGATCCCCGTGCGCTCGTCTGCGCGCGCGAGAACCTCCGTCGCCTCGGGTTGGCGGGGCAAGTGGAGGTCGTGCCGGCGGATCTCTTTCCGCAAGGGCGAGCCGCCCTCGTGCTGTGCAATCCGCCCTGGGTTCCCGCGCGCCCGAGTTCGCCCATCGAGCGGGGTATCTACGATCCCGAGAGCCGCATGCTTCGTGCGTACCTCGCCGGGCTGGCCGCGCACCTGGAACCCGGCGGCGAAGGGTGGCTGATCCTCTCGGACCTCGCCGAGCATCTCGGCCTGCGATCGAGAGCGGAGTTGCTCGATGCGATCGCCGCGGCGGGGTTGCAGGTCGTGGACCGACGCGACGTGCGGCCCGTGCATCCGCGCGCGTCCGATGCCACCGACCCGCTGCACGCGGCGCGCGCCGCCGAGATGACCTCGCTCTGGCGTCTCGCCGTGCGCTGACGCCCGGTCGACGCGCGACCTGTACTATCATGCGGCCCCCGATGCCGGTACGCGTGCCTGCGGACCGTCCACGGCAACGAGAGGAAACGAGCTTGGCGAAGGGAAGATACGAGGAGTCGTCGATCCGCGTGCTGAAGGGCCTGCAGCCGGTCCGCGAGCGGCCCGGCATGTACACGCGGACCACCGATCCGACGCACATCGTCCAGGAAGTCATCGACAACGCCGCCGACGAGGCCCTGGCGGGACAGGCCACCCGCATCGACGTCCGCGTGCACGCGGACGATTCGGTCAGTGTCGAGGACGACGGTCGCGGCATCCCCGTCGGCATCCATCCGGAAGAGCAGGTCTCGACCGTCGAGGTCGTGTTCACGCGTCTTCACGCCGGCGGCAAGTTCGACAAGCGCGGCGGCGAGGGCGCCTACGCGTTCTCGGGCGGCCTCCACGGCGTCGGAGTGTCCGTGACCAACGCGCTGTCGCGGCGCCTCGAAGTGGAGGTGAAGCGCGACGGCAAGGTGCATCGCATCGTCTTCCAGGGCGGCGAGGTCGCGGAAAAGCTCAAGGTGATCGGGGCGTGCGGCCAGCGCGCCTCGGGCACGACGGTACGCGCCCATCCCGACCCGAAGTACTTCGATTCGCCCACGGTGTCGGTGCCCGAACTCGAGCGGCTGCTGCGCGCGAAGGCGGTGCTCCTGCCCGGCGTGAAGGTCACGCTCCACGTCGAGAAAGGCGGGGCGTGGAAGGCGAAGACGTGGTCGTATCCGGGCGGGCTCCAGGACTACCTGCAGGAACTTGGCGAAGGCATGACGCCGGCCGTGCCGATCTTCGCGGGCGAGAGCTACCTCGGCAAGCCGAAGGACGGGGAGTCGTTCGCCGAAGGTGAAGGGGCCGCGTGGGCGCTTGCCTGGTACGAGGAGGGCAGTGCGGCCGGCGAGAGCTACGTGAACCTCATTCCGACGCCGTCGGGCGGCACGCACGAGGCCGGCATGCGCGCCGCGCTGTTCGACGCGGTGAAGGTCTTCGTCGACCACCACAGCCTGCTGCCGCGTGGCGCGCGCCTGCAGGCGGAGGACGTGGCGGCGAAGCTGCACTTCGTCCTCTCCGCGCGCATCCTCGACCCGCAGTTCCAGGGCCAGGTCAAGGAGAAGCTGACCAGCCGCGATGCGCTGAAGCTGATCTCGCAGGTGATCCGGGATCCGCTCGAGGTCTGGCTCAATGCGAACGTGGACTTCGGCAAGCGCATCGCGGAGCTCGCGATCCAGCAGGCGCTCGCGCGGATGAAGTCGGGGCAGAAGGTCGAGAAGAGGAAGGGCTCGGGGGTCGCCGTGCTGCCGGGCAAGCTCACCGATTGCGAATCCGACGACGCGTCGCGCCGCGAGGTCTTCCTGGTGGAGGGCGATTCCGCGGGAGGGTCGGCCAAGCTTGCCCGCGACAAGCAGTACCAGGCGATCCTGCCGCTGCGGGGAAAGGTGCTGAACACGTTCGAGGTGGATCGCGATCGGCTCTTCGCCAACACCGAGATCCACGACATCGCCGTGGCGATCGGGGTCGATCCCCATCGCGCGACCGACGCGGCCGACCTCCGGGGCCTGCGCTACGCCAGGATCATCATCATGGCGGACGCCGACGTGGACGGCAGCCACATCAAGGTCCTGCTGCTGACGCTCTTCTTTCGCCACTTCCCTGCGCTGATCGAGCGCGGGCACGTCTGCGTGGCGAGCCCGCCGCTGTACCGCATCGACGTGTCGCCGGCCGGCAAGCGCCCGGCCCGCAAGCTCTACGCGCTCGACGATGACGAGCTCGAGGTCATCGAGGATCGTCTCGCGAAGGAGGGCGTCCGGCCCGGTGCCTGGTCGGTCGGGCGCTTCAAGGGGCTGGGCGAGATGAATCCCGAGCAGCTGTGGGAGACGACGATGAACCCGGAGACGCGCCGGGTCATGCCGGTGCGCGTCGCCCACGGCGGAGGCGACGATGCGATGCGGATCTTCGCCAAGCTGATGGGCAAGGCCGAGGCCGCGAGCCGTCGCGAGTGGATGGAGCGCGAAGGCAATGCCGTCGAAGTCGATGTCTGAGCACTGCCAGGACCGCTGAGTGGCCGCGAAGACCCCGAGCAGGAAACCGCCAGGGACCCGGGCGCGCCGCGGCGCCGCCCCGGCCGACGCGCTGACCGGAGAGTTGTTCGAAGGCGCGGGAGGACGCGCCCCGCCCGTACCGCCGCCGGCGGGCGCGGGCGGCGGCGGCCGCAGCCCCGATGACTCGGTACCGCTCGCGCAATTCGCGGAGAAGAGCTACCTCGAGTACGCAATGAGCGTGGTGATGGGCCGCGCGCTGCCCGACGTCGCCGACGGCCAGAAGCCGGTGCAGCGGCGCATCCTCTTCGCGATGCACGAGTTGGGGCTGTATGCGCCGGCGCGTCACGTGAAGTCGGCGCGCGTGGTCGGCGACGTGCTCGGCAAGTACCACCCGCACGGCGACACGGCGGCCTATGACGCCCTCGTGCGCCAGGCGCAGGACTTCACGCTGCGCTATCCGCTGATCGACGGGCAGGGCAACTTCGGCTCGCGCGACGGCGACAACGCCGCGGCGATGCGCTACACCGAGTGCCGCCTCACCGGCATCGCGGAGCTCCTGCTCGCCGAGATCGAGCGCGACACGGTCGACTTCGGTCCCAACTACGACGGCGCATTCAAGGAGCCGAAGCTGCTGCCGGCGCGGCTGCCGATGCTGCTGCTCAACGGTGCGTCGGGCATCGGCGTGGGCATGGCCACCGACATTCCCTCGCACAACCTGGGCGAAGTGGCGAAGGCGGTGATCGCGACGATCCGCGAGCCCGCGATCACCCTCGACGAGCTGCTCGAGCTCATCCCGGGGCCGGACTTGCCCGGCGGCGGGCACATCACGTCGGACCGGGAAGCGATTCGCGCGGTGTACGAGACCGGCCGCGGCAGCCTGCGCGTGCGTGCGCGCTGGACCGTCGAGGAGCTCGCGCGCGGCCAGTGGCAGGTGGCGGTGACGGAACTACCCTACGGCGTCTCCACGCGCTCGGTGCTCGAGGACATCGAGCGCGCGACCAACCCGAAGCCCAAGGAGGGCAAGAAATCGCTCTCGCAGGAACAGGCCAACCTGAAGAACCTGATGCTCTCGGCACTCGACACCGTGCGTGACGAGTCGGACAAGTCCTCGCCGGTGCGCCTCGTCCTCGAGCCAAAGTCGAGCCGCCAGGATCCGGTCGAGTTCATAGAGCTCCTGCTTGCCAACACGCGGCTGGAGTCGAGCCTGCCGGTCAACCTGGTGATGCTCGGCCGCGACGGCCGCCCGCGGTCGAAGGACCTGAAGCAGGTCGTCCTGGAGTGGATCGCGTTCCGCTTCGAAACGGTGACGCGGCGAACGACGCATCGCCTGGCGGAAGTCGACCGGCGCATCCACATCCTCGAGGGCCGTGCACTGGCCCTGCTGTCGATCGACAAGGTGATCCGCATCATCCGCCAGGCCGACGACCCGAAGGCCGACCTGATCGCGGCCTTCGGCCTCACCGACATCCAGGCGGAGGACATCCTCGAGATCCGGCTGCGCCAGCTGGCGCGGCTGGAGGCGATCAGGATCGAGAGCGAGCTCAAGGCACTCAAGTCCGAGCGCAAGGGCCTGAAGCACGTGCTGGGTGACCGCAAGGCGCTCTCGGACGTGATCGTGTCGGAGATCGAGGCCGATGCCGCGCGCTACGGCGACAAGCGACGCACGCTGATCGAAGCCGTGGCGCCCGTCGTGCTGACCCGTACCGTGCCCGACGAGCCGCTGACGGTGACGCTGTCGCGCCACGGCTGGATCCGCTCCCGGCAAGGCCACGCCCTCGACGCGTCGCAGTTCGCGTGGAAGGCTGGCGACGGCCCGCTCGCGATTCTCGAGACCCGTACCGTGCATCCGGTGATTGTGCTCGACACGACGGGACGGGCCTACACGATCCGGGCCGCCGACATACCGGGCGGACGCGGCGACGGCGTGCCGGTCACGACGCTGATCGAGCTGCAGCCGGGCGCGAAGGCGGTGCAGGCGATTTCCGGACTGCCCGGGCAGAAGTACCTGGTCGCGGGCACCGGCGGCTATGGGTTCGTCGCCACGCTCGACGACATGGTGTCGAGGCAGCGCGCCGGCAGGACCTTCATGACGATGGAACCGGACGAGGAACCGGTGAGGCCCGTGGCACTCGATCCGGCAGCCGACCACGTCGCGGCGCTGTCCTCGAACGGCAAGCTGCTCGTGTTCC
>CAYQAF010000106.1:0-6607 GCA_964415375.1 uncultured Alcaligenaceae bacterium | reverse complement strand
AACGGCGGGTAGGCCCAGTCGAGCGTGCCCTTGGTGGCGATGATGGTCATCGACGCCGGCTTTGCTGCCTTGATCTCGGCGAGCTTCGCCTCGAGTCGCTTCTCGAACAGTGCGTCGATGCGCTCGGTGATGGCGCGGTCGAGCGCGTCGCCGGACATGACCGATTGCTTCTCTTCGGTGGAAAGTGCCATGGGGTTCCTCTGGGGACGAGCGCGACGGCCGCGTTCCGGCTACTTCTTGCGGAGGTAGAACACGAAGTCCTTGTTCTCCTCGCCGGTGGACAGCAGGGGGTTGCCGGTCTGGCTGGCGAACGCTTCCATGTCCTTGACCGAACCCGGGTCGGTGGAGACCACCTTCAGCACCTGGCCCGATGCGAGGTCGTTCAATGCCTTCTTCGTCTTCAGGATCGGCAGCGGGCACGACAGCCCGCGTGCGTCCAGTTCCTTGTCGAATTGCACGTTGATGCCTCCTGCGTTCATTGACCGGAATCCCCGGTATTCCTGCTCGCGCCAGCGCCGCAAGGCGTGCGCGAACGCACACGACAGGCACCCGGCCTCACGTGGCGGCGCGGCGACAACCCTTGGCTGCGACTTGCAGAGCTGCCAAACCCATCCATTAGGCGAAACTTGGCCGCTCGGTGTCTATAACCGAGACGGGTAAGTCCCTGCTACCCAAATGGGGGAGCCTCGTTTTTCGGCGCAGACCGGGTGCCGCCCTGGTCGACGTTACGATCGCAGCCCGGCGTGGTGCCGCGTGTGAAGGGTTTCCGGCATCGCGCCGGTGGCGCGGGCGCGTTCGTGGCGTCAGTCAGTCCGAAGCACGCGCCAGGTCTGGTACTTGATGGCAAGGACGCTGCCGGCGCAGATCGCGAAGAACGACAGGAACGAGCCCACGGCGAGCGTCGACAGTCCTGTGATGCCCTGTCCGATCGTGCAACCCAGCGCTGTCACGCCGCCGAACCCCATCAGGATCCCGCCTGCAGCGTGATTGACCAGGTCCTCCGTGCTCGCGAAACCTTCCCAGCGGAACGTGCGCGTGCCGAGCGCCATCGCGGCGGCGCCCGCGATCATGCCGAGCGCACTCGCGATCCCGAACGTCACCACGCGCGTGGCGTCGGTCCACAGGATCAGCAGCTCCAGCAGGAACGCTATCGGGGCCACGAGCGAGAACGATTCCATCCGGCCCGTGTTCGTGCGCACGAACTTCTCCTCGAGCGTGGCCGGATCCTCGGCGAGATAGCCGATGTGACCCGAGACGTACCAGCCGCCGACGATCACGGCGCCGATCACGACCCCGGTGAAGATCATCTCCCGCGCGCTGCGGAAATCGCGGTTCGCGAACACGAAGATCCCGATCGCGAGCGCGATCAGGAACGGCAACCAGCGCTTCGCCGCGGCACCCAGTCCCAGGCTGCCGACGAGGGCTCCGAGGTCGGAGGTCGCCGCACCCGTGCGTCCCAGGTCGATTAGGACCGGGTCGAGGCCGAACGCCCGCAGCGGCGCGAACGCGCCCCGCAGCGTCATGTACGCGGCGATGCCGAGGAAGACCATGACGACGAGCGACTTGAGGTTGCCGCCGCCGACACGGATCAGCGTCTTGCTGCCGCAACCGGAGCCCAGCGTCATCCCGAACCCGAACAGCAGGCCGCCCACGAGATGCGACAGCCAGGGAACCTTCGCCGTCGTGTAGATCGTCTTCGACAGGTCGATCAGCCCCGACATCGCGAGCAGCGTCGTTCCCACGATGGCGACCGCGATCGCGAGCAGCCACATGCGCATCCGGCGCCAGTCGCCGAAGTTCACGACGTCGCTGACCGCACCCATCGTGCAGAAGTTGAACCGCTGCGCGACCGCGCCGAAGACTGCGGCGAGCAGGAACGCGAGCAGCGGCACCAACCAGTTGAGTCGGGCAACTTCATCCATCGGTCATCCTCCCGGGTCGCGGCAGGGTTGGCCGACATCCGACGCCGCGCTCGAAGGCAGCGACGCTCGACCCCGCTCGTAGCGCGGAATTATTGCATGGACGATCGACGGTTCGCACGCGCGAGGGCGGCGATGCGAGAACCCGCGGCGCGCAACCAATCCGCGCGATCCTGCGCGAAGACCGCCGCCTGCCGACAGGCAGGCAGCCTCGTCATCGGGATTCCGGATGATCGGGCGCGTCGGCGTCGGGGAGGGTATACGGGTCCGCCACATAAGCCGGCCCCTTCATCACGACCACCGTGAAGGCGGCGATCGCGACCGTGAGCCCCGCGGTCCAGTGCAGGATCACCGCGCCGGTTGCGTAGATGTCGACGAGCGCGATCAACGCGGCGACGTCGTCCGCCTGGCCCGGCCAAGTCCACACGCGGGCGGCAACCGATGGCAGCGCGAGAAGGGCCGTTCCGATCCAGAGGACCCGCGGCAGAATGCGCAGGACGCGCCGCTCCCGGCCCGAGGGGGAGCGCGTGAAGCCCGGCAGCTTGTTGAACAGGTTCATGGGTGGCAACCTCCGCGCCCTCGGACCTGTTGGCTCGGGGCGCGTTCTAGGAGTATCCCCGTTTTGACGGCATTTCGTCATGGACGAAAGGCCGGGAGGATGCGGCTGACTCGCGCCCAACGAGGCGGCGCGTGACGCGCCCGCGCAGTGCGCGGCTACGCCGGCGGATGCCAGCCCGCGTCGGCCCAGAGCTCGCCGCTCACCGCCGAGTTGGCGAGCATGAAGCAGATCGCGTCGGCGATCTCATCGGGACGGATCAGGCGGCCCAGCTGCGTGTAGGGCAGGATGTTCTTGCCGATGTACTCCTCGCCAAGCGCGCGCACCATGGGCGTGTCCGTGTAGCCCGGGTGGATCAGTCCGCAGCGAACGCCGTGGAACATCGCCTCGTTCATGATCGTCGCGGCGGCGCCTTCGAGCCCGGCCTTCGTGCTGGCGTACGAGATCTGGCCCTTGTTGCCCTGTGACGAGACCGAGCCGATGAACACGATCGCGCCCTGCGTGCCCTCCGCCGGCACCCAGCGCTTCAGGCTGCGCGCGGCGCGGTCCTCGGCAATGCGGCCGATCATCTCCAGCGCCCAGTACACCGGCGCGATCATGTTCACCTCGACCACGAGCCGGAACTTCTCGACCGGGTAGACGCGTGCCTTGCCGGTCTCGCGGTCGATGCGCACGGCGAGCTCGTCGCGGGTAATGCCGGCCGCCGGCACGCACATCGAGACCAGCCCGAAGCGCTCGCTGATCTGGTCGAACACCGACGTGCGGAAGTCCGCATCCGTCGTGTCGCCGCGGAACGGATAGGCCACCTGACGCTTCGAGTCCGCGTTCACGCCGGCGGCCACGTCTTCGATCGCCTCGCCCATGTCGACCAGCGCAATGGCACGTACGCCGCGATGGGCGAGCGCGGTAGCCACCGCGCGACCGATGCCGCTCGCGGCGCCAGTGATGACGGCAACCTTGCCTCCGAATTCCATGATCTCTCCCGGGAAACCTTTGTGTGCAGTGCACCATTGTAGCCCTTCCGAGGCGCACCGCAATCGACGTGGCCACAGGAGCACGCTGTTCCACCGCCGTTACGCTGCAGCGCAACGTCCGAGTTCGGCCGCGCGTCGGTGCGGTGGCCGGTCGTGTCCCGGACGCTCAATCGAGCGGGTTCAGGTCGGGCGGTCGGCCCTCGACGATCTCCACCGCGCGCCGGGCGAACGCGGGGCCGAGTCGTCCGGCCGTGGCGGCGTCGGCGGCGGCGGCATTGCCGGCGGCCGCGCGGGCGGCTATGCCCTCGAAGATCACCGCGAAGCGGAACAGCGCGAATGCGAAGTGGAACGGCCTGGCACGGTCGACACGCCCGGCCGCGGTGTAGTAGCGCTCGAGATAGGCGGTCTCGTCCGGTGTCCCCAACGACGCACGGTCGAGTCCGAGCAGGCCCCCGTACTCCGTCGGCAGGGTCCGCCAGGCCATCGCGTTGTAGGCCACGTCGGCGAGCGGGTGCCCGAGCGTCGACAGTTCCCAGTCCAGCACCGCGACCACCCGCGGCTCGGTGGGATGGAACATGAGGTTGCCCATGCGGAAGTCGCCGTGGCAGATCGCGACCTCCTCGCCCTCCGGAAGATGCGCGGGCAGCCACTCGATCAGGCGCTCGAGCCAGGGGTTGGGGCGGGTCCGGCTCATCTCCCACTGTCGCGCCCAGCGCACGACCTGGCGCGCGAAATAGTTGCCCGGCTTGCCGAAGTCCCCGAGCCCGACCGCCGTCGGGTCGACCCGATGCAGGCGCGCCATCGCGTCGGCCATCGACTCGTACATCGCCCGTCGCTCGGCGGGACCGCAGCCGGGCAGCGCGTACTGGCCGAAGACCCGCCCCTGAACCCGTTCCATCACGAAGAACGGCGTGCCGACGACGTCGCGTTCCGGATGGAACAGCACCATGCGGGGCACGGGAACACCGGTCGCGGCGAGCGCCGCCATCACGCGGTACTCGCGATCCACCGCATGCGCGGAGGGCAGCAGCTCGCCCCGAGGCTGCTTGCGCAAGACCAGCGAGCGATCGTCGTAGTCGACGAAGTACGTCGGATTCGATTGGCCGCCGGCGATCGGCGTGAATCTCGGCACGCCAGCAAGTCCCGGTATTCGCGAGCGCAGGAAACCGTCGACGCGTGATTCGTCGAGGCCCGGCGAGGGCGGCGGCGCGGAGAGACCGGTCATCGGGGATCGCCAGGCACGAGACGGCGCGAGCGGTGCCGCAGCAACGGCCGGCATGCGGCGGATGCCCGTCAATACCGATTATCTGCCACACCCCGAGCGTAATGCCACTGTCGTCGCCTTTCCGCAGCACCGTTGACCCTCGGCAATACGTCGCGGCACGTTCGGCGTAGGCTACATCCGAGGCCAGCGGCAACCGTCGAGCCGGGCGGCTCGGCCGAAGCTGGCCTCCCGAGGACGGGAGGCGATATGAGAACCCTGACTCGTTGGCATCCGCTGCGCGAAATGGCGCGGTTCGATCCGTTCGCGGATACGGGTTTCTGGAAGGACTTCCCGATGACAACGGGGGCGATGCCGGAGCCTGAGCCGATGATGCGGGTGGACGTGACCCAGGACGAACGCGGCTATGTCGTGAAGGCCGAGCTTCCGGGCGTCGCGAAGGAGGACATCGCGGTGTCGGTGGAAGGCGGTGAAGTCTCGATCAGCGCCGAAGTGAAGCGCGAGAAAGAGACGAAGGAAGGCGACAAGGTGCTGCGGACCGAGCGGTACTACGGCTCGGTGGCGCGTGCCTTCACCCTGCCGACCGACGTCGACTCGGCGAGGGCCGAGGCGAAGTTCGACAATGGCGTGCTGACGCTCACGCTGCCCAAGGCGGAGGGTGCCAGGAGCAAGACGCTGCCCGTGCAATGACGCGCAGCGCGTGACGCCCGAGGCCCGCGGGTCCTGCCGCGGGCCTCTTCTCATCGGGGCGCGCTTCAGCGATGCGCGCCGGCCGTGCGGATCGAATCGAGCGTCGCGTTCATCGTCAGCGCTTGCGGGTCCAGCAGCAGGTGGAGCAACGCCGGGCGCCCGGCGTCCAGGGCGCGCTCGAAGGCCGGCGCGAACTCCTCGGTGCGCCGTACCGTTTCACCGTGCGCGCCGAACGCTCGCGCGAGCGCGGCAAAGTCCGGATTGGAGAGGCCACTGCCGACGACGCGACCGGGATAGCGTCGCTCCTGATGCATCCGGATCGTTCCGTACATGCCGTTGTCGATCACGACGAACACGACGCCGGCGCCGTACTGCATGGCCGTGGCGAGCTCCTGTCCGTTCATCAGGAAGCAGCCGTCGCCGTTCCACGAGACGACGATGCGCTCCGGATGCACGAGCTTCGCGGCGATCGCGGCGGGAACCCCGTAGCCCATCGAGCCGGAGTACGGCGCGAGTTGCGTCCCCGGCCGGCGATAGCGGTAGACGCGGTGCAGCCACGTCGTGTAGTTGCCGGCACCGTTGGCTAAGATCGCGTCGTCGGGAAGCCGCTCGTCCAGCCAGCGGACGACCTGCCAGAGATCCATGTCGCCCGGCACCGGTCGCGGCGCGCGCCACGCGTCGTAGTCCGCACGCGCCGCGACGGTCGACGCGTGCCATCGCTCGGCAGGGAGCGCAGGAAGTTGCGCGAGTGCTGCGAGGAATGCCCCGGGCGTGGCGGCGCTCGCGACCGCGGGCCGGTACACGCGGCCAAGCTCCTCGACACCGGGGTGGACGTGGATCAGCGTCTGCGTCGGCAGTGGTGCGGACAGGAGCGTGTAGCCGGACGTCGTCATCTCGCCCAGGCGCTCCCCGATCACGAGCAGGACGTCGGCGTCGCGGATGCGCGTGGCCAGCGCCGGATTGACCGCGATGCCGACGTCGCCGACGTAGCTTGCGTGGCGGTTGTCGAACAGATCCTGTCGACGGAAGCCGCAGGCGACCGGGAGGGCGTGGCGCGCCGCGAACTCGGTCAAAGCGGCACCGGCGTCGACGTCCCACCGGCTGCCGCCGACCAGCACCAGCGGTCGGGCGGCATTCGCGAGGACCGTGTGGGCCGCTCGCACGTCGGCCTCGGTGGGCGCGGACTCCACCGGCGATGCGCGTGGCAGGTCCGCCGTGACAGCGCGCGTCGCTAGCACGTCCTCCG
>CAYQAF010000105.1:0-6608 GCA_964415375.1 uncultured Alcaligenaceae bacterium | reverse complement strand
GCCTGCACATCGTCTGTGCGCAGGTGACCCGGGAGTTCCTGGATTTTGCGCGCCGGCAGGGCAACGACCTGGTCACGCCGGTGCCCCAGTACGGGTTTCCGGGCCTGAAGCCCGGCGACCGCTGGTGCGTGTGCGCGGCGACGTGGCGGCAGGCCTACGAGGCGGGCGTCGCACCGCCGGTGGTGCTGCGGGCGACACACGAGGAGACGCTCGCCGTCGTCCCGCTCTTGGCCCTCAAGGAGCATGCGCTGGACGCCGCCTGACGCCCGCGCATCTGCGTCGGCGTCGCCGGCGAGGGCGGCTATTTGTTGCCCGCCCGCGCCTTGCCGAGCATCAGGTCGAAGCGCTGCAGCACCTGTCCGACGTGACCCTGCGCATCGGACTGGCGGAGTTCAGCCTCCGAGATGCCGGCCCCCGAGCACCAGACTCGCGAGCCGGGGATGACGGCGCCCTTGCCCTTCTGGGCGACCTGCAGGTCCTCGAGGTACACGTAGCAGCGGGCGTACGGCGCCGGCTTGTCCCAGCTGTCGATCACCGCCTTGGGATCCATGCGGAAGCCCTTCTTCTCGAGCGCGGCAAGCACGTCCATGAAGCGTTGGAACGCGCGATCGTCGTACTTCGCGTCGTTGCGCCAGAAATTCGTCGACACGAGCGCGCGGTTGTTGCCGCCGTCCATCAGGTACACGTAGGTGTTGACGACGCGGGCTGCCTGGTCGGGCGTGCCGGACGGCTGGGCGAGGGCCGGCGCGGCGCACAGCGCGCCGGAGAGGGCGAGCACCAGGACTGCGGGAAAGCGCTGCATGGGTCCTCCGGGACGTGCCTTGGGGGATCGAGCGCGACGCGAGGTCGGGCGGCGAGCCGCGATATTACCGCGAGCGCGGTGACCATCGGCCGCCGTTCGGGATGCTCGGGGACTACGCGCTCGTGGTTGGCCGCCCGGTCGAGGTGCCGCTCGACAACTGGCCCTGCGGATCGCCCGGCGCGCGGCCCATGTCGATCGCGACGATCCGCGGTCCGAGCAGCGTGACGCTGCCCCTGCGGCGATTGTCGCCGGTGTCGCTGTACTCGAAGCCGTAGATGCGGCGCAGCGCCATGCGACCGTCGCCATCGCGCGCGGGCCGCATCGCCTGGAGCGCCACCGTGTCGTCGAGGAACAGCAACCCCTCGGTCCGGCACGCGGCGCGCATGGCGGCGTTGGCCGCTTCGCGGGCCTTGAGGCTCGTCCACAGCAGCCCGGCGGCGCCGGCCGCAGCGAGCAGGGCAAGGACTTCGAGGAAGGTCATGGGCCGCAACGATAACAGCCGCGCAGGGTGCGAGCCGGCAGTGCGTTAAGCTTGCCGCGCTGTGGCGGCGTGGTCCCTTCGGGGAACTTCCGTCGCCCGGGCTGCCTCCATCAGCCGGCGGACCGGCCGCCCGTCACCAGGATCGAACCATGGCATTGCTCTCGAGAACCCGGCGGATCACCCGCGCGATGGCGCTGGTGGTCACGCTCTTTGCTGCCGGGCCCGTGCTGGTCCTCGCGCTCGGCAGCACGTCGGCGCGCGGCGACTGGCGCAACGCGACGCACCGTCCGGTGGGCCTCGCCCCGGAGGCTGCCGCACATGCCGACGCGGTCGTCCAGGTCTACGCGGCGCGCACCTACGGATGGCGGGGCGCGTTCGCCGTGCACACCTGGCTCGCGGCGAAGCCGCGCGACGCCGACGGCTACACGCGCTACGAGGTGATCGGCTGGTACGCGCGGGCCGGGCGCTCGGCGGTGTCGATCTCCGATTACCGTGCACCGGACGCCGAGTGGTACGGCGCGGCGCCCGAGCTTCTGCGCGACCTGCGCGGCCTGGAGGCCGAGGCCGTGCTCGCCAAGCTCGAGGCGGCCGTGTCGAGCTACCCGCACGCCGACGAGTACACCGCCTGGCCGGGTCCGAACAGCAACACGTTCGTCGCCCATCTGGGTCGCGAGATCCCGGAGCTGCGGCTCACACTCCCGCCCACGGCGATCGGCAAGGACTACCTGCCCAACAATGCGGTCGTCGCGCGGAGCCCCAGCGGCACCGGTTACCAGGTGTCGCTCGGGGGCCTCTGCGGCGTCACGGCCGGCAGCGACGACGGCTTCGAGCTGAACGTGTTGGGCCTCGTCACCGGATTCGACTTCAAGGTGCCGGCGTTGAAGCTTCCCGGTGTGGGTCGCGTGCCGGGCGCCTCGGGCGGCGCTGGCGTGACCCCTTAGGCGAGAGACGTCACATGAAGCTCAAGATGGCGGAGAAGTCGCTGTTCGCGGTGCTGCTGCGATCGCCGTGGTGGATCAGTCTCGCCATCGGCATCGCCCTCGGCGGCGCCGGCTGGGCGCTGTTTCCGGAGGCCTACCGGATCGCGGGCGCCGGTGCCGGCCTGCCGTTCGTCGTGATCGCGGCGATCGCCGCGTGGAGAGCGCTCCAGGCGCCCTCGGCGAAGCGTGTCGAGACCACGGTGCAGGCCGTGAGCACGATGTCCTGGCCGGAGTTCGCCAGCGCGATCGAGGACGCGTTCCGCCGCGACGGCCACGACGTGAAGCGCGTCGAGTCGGGACCGGTGGACTTCGAGATCACCAAGGCCGGCCGCACCGCCGTGGTCGGCGCGCGACGGTGGAAGGTCGCGCGTACCGGCGTCGAGCCGTTGCGCGCGCTCCACACCGCCGGCGAGGCGCGCGAGGCCAGCGAGTGCATCCACATCGCCATCGGCGAGGTCACGCCCTCGGCGCGCGAGTTCGCGGCCAAGCACCGTACCCGCGTGCTGGGCGGTCCGGACCTCGTGAAGCTGCTCGGGGCGCAGCGCGGCGCGTCGAAGCGCTAGCCTGCCGGCGGCCGCGATCGGCGTGGCGGCGCGATCAATCGCGCCACGCGAGCGCCCGCAGCGCGGCGTCCTGGAAGCCCCGCATGAGGCTGCGGCACGCGCGGTCCCAACGCTCGCACACGTCCACCGCCTGTTCGCCCGGGGTGGACAGGTCGGGACAGGCGACCAGCGCCTCGAACTCGGCGGCAAGCGCGTCCGCCGTCGCGGCGTCGCCGCCCGCGAGGACGCTGTGCACGAACGCGGACGGCGGGTACCACGATGATGCGCGCGAGAGGTCACGGTGGATCTGCGCGAGCAGCACATTGCGCGGGCCCTCCCACAGCTCGTTGACCGCGGCGTCGCGATACAGTCGCGGCAGGCAGGAGAAGTCCTCGATCACGCCATTGCCGCCGAGGATCGACATCGCCTGGCGTATGACGTCCGTGGATTCCTCGGCGGCGACGAACTTCTGCAGCATGATCAGCTCGCGCACATCGAGCGCGCGTCGGCGCGCGGCGAAGTCGGCGTCGCGCCGCGCGTCGAGGCCACCACTGGCATCGAACGCGCGGTAGATGGCGAATCCCGCCGCGGTGGTGCGGCGCGCGGTGCGACGCATCGCATCGAGTTGCCCGCGCACCATCGGAAAGGCGTCGAGGCGGCGCCCGAAGGCTTCGCGGAAGGCCGCGTAGGCCTCGGCCTCGCGCACGGCGCGCGTCATGTACGCGCCGGACGCGAGCCCCACGGTGAGGCGCGACAGTGTCAGCACGATTGCCACGACGTTGGCGAGGCCCCGGTCCAGCGCTCCAACGGGGTAGGCGAGAGCGCCGTCGAGCGTCAGTTCGGCCGTGGGGAGCTCGCTGGTGCCGAGCTTCCACTTGAGGCGATCGATCGTGTAGCGGTTGCGGCGCTCACGAAACGCTCCCCGGTCCCACATCGGCATCGCGAAGGCCGCCACCTGCTCGGATCCCTGCGGCTTGGCGGTCACGACCGCGTAGTCGGCGTGCACCACGGAGCAGAAGAACTTCGTGCCGTGGAGGCGCCAGCCGTCCGGTCCCTCGACGGCCTCCACGCGATTGGCCGGGACGTCCGACCCGCCGTGGATCTCGGTCAGGAACTGGGCGCCGATCGCGAAGTCGCCGTCGCGGCCCTCCTTGAGGTGGGCGAGCATGTCGCGCGTCTCCGCGCGGTCGGCGAACCGCTCGAGCAGGCCGATGAGGCCCTCGGTGCAGACCACCGGGCACGCGGTGCACGCCTCGCCGTTCTGGTAGACGAGGAACATCTTGGCGAGCCGCGTCGGCACGTCGGTGCGCGACGAGAACAGGCCCTCGGCGAATACCTCGCGCTCGAGCGTGACGCTGGCGTGCGAGCGCACGATGCGGTCGACGCGCCGGTGGTGGGCGTCCCAGTGCACGAGCTGCGGGCGCCGCTCCGGCGACGCGCTCGCGTCGGCGAAGAGGCGCCAGCGCTGCGAGGCCCGCTGCGAAAGCTCGCGCGCCGCGGCGTCGACGGCAGCGGCGTGCGCCCCGGCCGAGGAATGCACCAAAGCCTGCAGAAACGGGTCGTCGCGGTAGTAGTCGACGCCCTCACGCCAGGCGAGGTAGGTGGCGAAATCGTAGGGGTTGTGGCCGTCGGGCGCCGACATGGGCAGCTCCGGTAGGACGTGTGGTGGCGGTCGTGTCACTGATCCCGATCGAGTGACAGGTGCAGGCGCAGCGCCGCATTCATTCTTACCATGTCCGCGGGTGTCAGCGCGCCGATACGCTTGCCCGAGATCCGTTCGCGCGAGATCGTGCGCACCTGCTGGGCCTGCACCTTGGAGGGCCTCGACAACCCGCCCGCTCCCTTGGTCAGCGCCACCTCGAACGGGTAGACGCGCTCGACCTTCGACGTCACGGGCAGGATGGTGATCGTTGCGGAGGCGCGGTTGTTGGCGTCGGTGCTGACCACCAGGACCGGCCTGCGCCTGGCGGTCCCCGAGGCGAGCGTCGGTCCCAGGTTGGCAAACCAGAGTTCACCACGCTTCACTCTCGAGGAGGGCAGGCGGCAACGAGATGGATACCTTTTCGGCGTACACGGGGCGGACCAGACGTTTGCGACCGCTAGTAGTATGACAAATCGTACCAGCGGTGTCAGTTCGACGACGTGGCCGAACCTGGGTCCTTGAACGTAGCGACCGAAGGGTCGGGCTGGCTTCCCCACCTGGTAGATTGGTGAAGTCGGTACCTTGCTGCCAACCCGCGAACATGTCCCCGCCCGAAGCGCCTCCGATGAGAAAGGACGCGGTTGGGACTCCAATTTCGTTCGATTCGCTGCCACGCGGTCGACTGCGAGCGTAGCCAAGCTCCGGGGTTTCCTGTCCGAGGCATCGCGGGAGCAGATTCGCGCCTGGGACGAGTCAATCCCGAAGCTCGGCTCACGACGCGACGATGATCTTCGTGCCGATGCTGCCCGAGCACGACGCGACCAACCGGTACCTCGTCGAGAGCGGCTTCGGCAAACTGGATGTCGCGAAGGACGCCGATTAGCGGGTGCCCTCGGCCACTGAGCGACAGACAGTACGTGATTGGCGAGCGTCGAATCAACGACTTATAGCGCGCGGCGACAGATTGGTGAAATGTAAAACGACGGATACTCTGTCATGCGTGGGCGAGAACGACACAAACCCGTCATTCGACCCAGGACGTAGCGGCGTGACGCCCCAGAGTGAGGCGCAACAAGAGGCGAACAACAGTACTGAGGTCGAAGTTGGCTATCGGCCATCTCCGGCCATCCGTGTGCTCTCCGGCTGTCGCTGGCTACGACTGGAGTCAAGGCAGGGCAGACATAGCCCACCACCGCGTGCGCTCTACCGGAATCCCCAAAGGAGACATTCGGCGAATAGAAATGCGGGCGGCCGGGGTGCGTCGCCTCAGCGTCGGCTTCTCAGCGCGACGAACTGGCGCAATCGACCCGAACTGGCCCGTCGATCCTCCGGTAAGCCGACATTCAACCACGAGGCTGCGGGCATCCAACGCGATGAACTGGCGATCACCACCGTATCGAACAACCCAAGCACGACGGGGGAATCCCGCGCGGACTTCGCCCGCGTCGATGCTTACCGTCTCCTCGCTCGGACCAATTGCAGCCTCGGGCGGTTGTTGCTCGTGGTCGAACACGCGTCGTCGGTTCAGCTCCCAGTCGCAGGTGCTGTCGATCCAGGCCAGAAGGCCCGGCGCGATCTGCAATGCCTCGTCCCTAGTGGCAAGGTTGGGGGCCCATTTTTCAAGCCTTGGCGCGTCGCCGGTGCCTTTCTCGAGCGCCTTGCGCTACGTCAACATTCGAAGAGAGCCAACGCACAATATTATCGCTGGTGCGATGCCAGCTCGGCTTCGAGATAGGAGAGCCACCAAATGACAAGGCGAGACCTGCGAGGGGCGCTCCTCCTCTTGCTCGTGTCTGCACTTTTCGTGGCGGGTGAGGCCGCAGGGCAAACTTACTTCTTCGTGGTGTCGGGGGTTCCAAGTTCGATTACTTGCACCACAACATCGTCAAACATTGGCGGCACCGGGCTCGACATCAGTTGGAATTTGCCAATGCCGGGGACGGTCCGGTCGGTCCTGACAGTCGGTGGGGTAGTGGTCTATGACCAAGTACAGGCACCCTTGGGGCCAAGCGGGACTTTCGTAAGCTTTCATCAGACCACAACTTGGACTACGCCGATGCGTTTGCCGTACACATGGTCGATTCTGATCACACCTGTGTACACGGGGGCCGGAACGACTACCTTTAGTTATGACTGCGTCGACGGGGTCGGGGTCAATTTT
>CAYQAF010000104.1:0-6629 GCA_964415375.1 uncultured Alcaligenaceae bacterium | reverse complement strand
GCGCGCGGGGCTTTAGACTGTAGCACTTCCGCCGCGGCGATCCCGCAACGCCCTCCCGCCGCCACGCCATGCCCCACCGACAGGTCGCCAACGCCCCGCGGATGCTCGCGGTTGTGGACATGGGCAGCAACAGCTTCCGGCTCGAGGTCGGCCGCGTCGAGGGCGACCAGATCTTCCGCCTCGACACGTGGCGCGAGACGCTGCGCATCGGCGCGGGGATCGACGGCAAGGGCCGCCTCACGGCCAGCGCGCAGCGGACCGCGCTCGCGTGCCTCGCCCGCTTCGCCGAACGGCTGCGCGGCCTGCACCCGGGCGCGGTGCGGGCCGTGGCGACCAACACCTTCCGCATCGCCACCAACGCGGACGAGTTCCTGCCGCGCGCCGAGGCCGCCCTCGGTTTTCCGATCGACATCATCGGCGGCCACGAGGAAGCGCGGCTGATCTACCTCGGCGTCGCCCACGTGCTGCCGTCCTCGGCCGCGCCGCGGCTCGTGATCGACATCGGCGGCGGCTCGACCGAGTTCATCATCGGCCGCGGCATGGAGCCCGAGCGGCTGGAGTCGCTCAAGGTCGGCTGCGTCGGCATGACGCAGCGGTTCTTCGCCGACGGCGCGCTCTCCGCGACCGCGTTCCGCGCGGCCGAGACGCACGCGCGTGCCGAGATCGAGGCCATCGCCCGCGACTTCGACCGCTCGCAGTGGCGCGAGGCGTTCGCGTCCTCGGGCACCGCGCTCGCGCTGGCCGAGATCCTGGAGAGCAACGGACTCTCCGCCGGCGGCATCACCCCCGAAGGCCTCGCCCGCCTGCGCAAGCGCATGATCGGGGCGGGCCACGTGAGCCGCCTCAAGCTCGAGGGCCTGAAGCCGGCCCGCGCTCCGGTGCTGGCCGGGGGGTTCGCGGTGATGCACGCGGCGATCGCCGAACTGTCGGTCGAGCGGATCAACCCGGTCGGCGGGGCACTCCGGCTCGGCGTCCTCTACGACCTGCTCGGGCGTACGGTCGACCGCGACGCACGGGTCATGACCGTCGAGCGCTTTCTCGAGCGCTACCGCATCGACCGCGCCCACGCGGAGCGCGTCGCCGCGATGGCGCGGGCGTTCTACGAGGCGGCGTCGACGCAGCCCTCCGCGGACGCGGCGCAGAACATCGCCTGGGCCGGGTTGCTGCACGAGGTCGGCTTCACCGTCTCGCACATCGGCTACCACAAGCACGGCGCCTACATCCTGCAGTACGCGGACATGCCGGGGTTCTCGGCCGGTGAGCAGTCACGCCTCTCGCTCCTCGTGCTGGGCTGCCGCGGCGGCCTCGACAAGGTGCAGGCCGCGCTCGAGGATCCCGACACGCGCGCGCAGGTGCTCGCGCTGCGCCTCGCCGTGCTGCTCCACCACGCGCGGCGGCCGATCGCGCCGCCGCGCATCGTGCTCGAGGTCGGCAAGTCGATCCGCTTCGGGATGCCCAAGCGGTGGCTCGCGGCGCACCCGCTCACCGCGCACCTGCTCGACAAGGAAATCGCGGAGTGGACGGCAGCGGGCCACCCGATCCGGCGCACGCCCGCGTAAGGCCGGTCAGACGAACTCGGGACCGATCGCGACCCGCAGCACGACCGCGGCACTGCCCATCCGGTCGCGGTTGGTGAGCCACCACACCGCACCCTTCTTCACCGACCAGTACGCCTCCTCGCCGGACAGCAGGAACGACGCGACGGCACCCAGCGTCGGCTGGTGCCCGACGATCAGCACCGGCTCGCGCGACTCGGGCCAGTTCGCGGCCGCGAGCAACGCGGCGACCGACCCGCCGGGAGCGAGATCGTCGACCGTGCGGAACTTGCGGCCGAGCGCGGCAGCCGTCTGCTGCGCCCGGTCGGCCGGGGACACCAGCACCCGGGACGAGTCGGGAAGGTGGCGTTCGAGCCATGCGGCCATGCGCGCGGCCTGCTTCACACCCTTGGGGGTGAGACGCCGGCCGTGGTCCGGCTCGCCCGGCTCGGCTTCGGCGTGCCGCCAGAGGATCAGGTCCACGTCAGTTCCTCGGGGGCAACGAGCGAAGCGAGTGTGGGCATCGTGTCATCCTAGTCTTCCTGGGAGGGCTTGCGCAGCCGCTCCAGCAACTGCGTCTGCGCCGACCGGCGCCTCGCGCCGCGCCGGGGCACGACGCGCGTCCACGTGCCGTCGGCCGCGAGGTCCCATGCGTCGCGGTTGTCCGCGAGGTACACGGCGAGCCCCTCGTCGATCACGCGTGCCTTCAGCGCCGGGTCGAGCACCGGAAACGCCACCTCGATGCGCCGGAAGAGGTTGCGGCCCATCCAGTCGGCGGAGGTGAGCCAGACGTCTTTTGCGCCGTCGTTCTCGAACAGCCAGACGCGGTGGTGCTCGAGGAAGCGGCCGAGGATGGAGCGCACGCGGATGTTCTCGGACAGCCCGGGCACGCCGGGGCGAAGCGCGCACGCGCCGCGCACGACGAGGTCGATCTCGACGCCGGCCTGGGACGCCGCGTAGAGGGCGCGGATCACCTGCTCCGCGGTCAACCCGTTCATCTTGGCGACGATGCGGGCAGGCTTGCGCTGCTGCGCGTGGCGCGCCTCGCGGCGGATCATCTCGATCACGCGCCGGTGCATCGCGAACGGCGCCAGCAGCAGGCGCTTCATCCGCGAGGCCTTCGCGTAGCTCGTGATGTGCAGGAACACCTCGTTCACGTCCGCGCAGAGGTCAGGGTCCGCGGTGAGCAGTCCGAAGTCCGAATACAACCGCGTGGTGCGCGGGTGATAGTTGCCGGTGCCGAGGTGCGCGTAGGACACGAGCCGCATCCGGCCGCTGCGATCGCGCTCGCGCCGCAGCAGCAGCGCGAGCTTGGCGTGGGTCTTCAGGCCGAACACGCCGTAGACGACCTGCGCGCCCTCCTGCTCCAGCCGCTCCGCCCAGTTGATGTTGGCCTCTTCGTCGAAGCGCGCCATCAGCTCGACGACGACGGTGACCTCCTTGCCCGCCCGCGCCGCCGCGATCAGCGCCTCCATCAGCGCCGAGCTGGCGCCGGTGCGGTAGACGGTCTGCTTGATCGCGACGACGTCGGGATCGATGGCCGCGCGACGGATGAACTCCACCACCGGCTCGAACGACTCGTAGGGGTGATGCAGCAGAACGTCCTGGCGGCGCACCGCGGCGAGGATGTCGGGCTCGCTGCGGACGCGCGCCGGCAGCCCCGGCTCGAAAGCGGTGTACTCGAGCTCGTCGTCGTCGACCTGGTCGATCAGCGAGGCGAGGCGCATCAGGTTGACCGGGCCGTCGCACCAGTAGAGGTCCTGTTCGTGAAGCTCGAACTGGGCGAGCAGGAACTGCGCGAGACGCGGTAGGCAGCCGGCCGCCACCTCGAGCCGCAGCGGCGCACCGAACTGCCGCGCGCGGAGCTCGCCGGCCAGTGCCTGGCGCAGGTTCTTCACTTCCTCCTCGTCGATCCACAGGTCGGCGTCGCGGGTCAGGCGGAACTGCGAATACCCGACCAGCGTGCGGCCGGGGAAGAGATCGCCGAGATGGGCGTGGATCGCGGAGGAAAGCAGGAAGAAGGAACTGTCGTTGCCGGCCACCTCGGGCGGCAGCTTGATCACCCGCGGCAGCACGCGCGGCGCCTTGACGATCGCGATCGTCGTGTCGCGTCCGAACGCGTCGCGGCCGGCCAGCTCGACCACGAAGTTGAGCGTCTTGTTGCCGATCTGCGGGAACGGGTGCGCGGGATCGAGTCCGATCGGCGTCAGCAGCGGCCGCACCTCGCGCTCGAAGAAGTCGGTCACCCACGCGCGCTCCGCGGGCGTACGGTCGGCATCGCGAAGCAGGCGGATCCCGCGCGCGGCCAGCGCCGGCAGCACTTGGCCGTTCAGCACCCGGTACTGGTCGGCGACGAGCGCGCGGGCGGTGTCCGCGATCCGCGCATAGTCGATACGGACCTCGTGCAGCGTCATGCCCGGCGGCGGGATCTTCGAGCGCAACGCGCCGCGCAAGGCCGCGACGCGGATCTCGAAGAACTCGTCCAGATTGCTGCCGACGATGCACAGGAACCGCAGCCGCTCGAGCAACGGTACGTCGCCGCGCTCGGCCAGCGCGAGCACACGCCGGTTGAAGTCGAGCAACGAAAGCTCGCGGTTGATCAGCGTCGCCGGCGCGCCGCCCGCGACGATCGCGGACGCCAAGGCGGCGGCGCCGCCACCGTCAGTCGGCGTCACTTGGGGCGCGCGCCGCCGCGGCGCTGCCTGGACGGCGCGCCGTTCAGGCAGCGGCATCGCCGAGCGCGCGCCAGACGCAGTGCCCTTTCGACTCCCGGTCGAGCGCATCGAGATACGCGGCGTGTGCAGCCAGCTCCGCCTCGCTCGGCGCCGGCACCGCGAGGGGCATGCGCGGCCGCGCCCCCCATGCGCGATCCGACCCCCCCCTCGAAGCCGCCGGGGCGGCGATGTCGATGGTGAGCGACTCCTGCCCGCGCGTCATCGCGAGGTAGACCTCGGCAAGCAGCTGCGCGTCGAGCAGCGCACCGTGGAGCTTGCGCCCCGCGTTGTCGACGCCAAAGCGCTCGCAGAGGGCGTCGAGGTTGTTGCGCTTGCCGGGGAAGCGCTCGCGGGCGAGCGCGAGCGTGTCGGTGAGCCTGGAGTACAGCGCACCGCAGCCGCCGCGATCGCACAACGCGAGCTCGGCGTCGAGGAAGGCGACGTCGAACGGCGCGTTGTGGATGATCAGCTCGGCGCCGCGCACGAAGTCGAGCAACCGGTCGGCCACGTCGCGGAAACGCGGCTTGTCGCGCAGGTCGTCCCAGGTCATGCCGTGCACCTCGGTCGCGCCGGCGTCGATCTCGCGCTCCGGATTCACGTAGAGGTGCACGTGGCGGCCGGTCGGGCGCCGGTCGACGAGCTCGAGTCCCGCGAGCTCGATGATGCGGTGGCCCTGGCGCGGGTCGAGGCCCGTCGTCTCGGTGTCGAGGATGATCTGACGCATTCAGGTATCAGGCATCGGGAAGCAGGGATCAGAACAGCCGCGCGTGACGCAGCCGTGACAGCGCGTCAGTATACGTTCGCGTGTGGCCGCCGGCGCGCCCGCCAAGCGGCGCGGGGGACGCCGCTACCTGCGGAACTTCTGGATCGTCGACTGGATTTCGGCGATCGCGCGCTCGATCTCGTCGTCGGTCAGGTCGCGTTGCGTGCCCTTGCGGTCGGTCAGAGTCACCGTCTTGTCGAGCTCGGTCTGGAACTCCCCGAGGCCCATCGTCTCGGTGATCGTCGATGACGACTCCTCGGCCAGCGTCTCCGCGCCCCAGCGCACGGCAATCAGCGACAGGTTGTCGCCGTCGGGCCCGCCGCGCTTCTCCGCCTCGCGGAGCATCTGTGGGGCCGTCTTGAGGATCGGCGTCGACGTGAGGTACGTGGCGATCTCGGAGGGCGGCATCACGCTCCACATGCCGTCGGTGCAGAGCACGAGGATGTCGCCGCCGCGCAGCGGGGTGCGGCGCGACAGGTCGATCACCGGGTCGACGAGCCCGCCGAGACAGCTGAAGATCTTGTTGCGGTCCGGATGCTCGGCGACCTCGTGCGCGCCGATCACGCCCTGGTCGACCAGGTACTGGACCTTCGAGTGGTCCTTGGTCGAGGCGATCAGCCCGCCTTGCCGGAACAGGTAGAAGCGCGAGTCGCCGACGTGCGCCCAGTAGGCGTGGCCCGCCTGCACGATCACCGCGACGCAGGTGGTGCGCGGGGTTTCCAGCATCGAGAACTGGTTGGCGTACGAGCCGAGCGCCGCGTGGGCGCGCAACAGCGTGTCCTGCAGGAACTTGAGCGGATTCTTGAGGACGGGCTTCGCCTCCTGCTGGAAGCGCTCGATGAACAGCCGCACCGCGATCTGCGCCGCGATCTCGCCGCCGGCGTGCCCGCCCATGCCGTCGGCGACGACGAGCAGCAGCGTGTCGCGTCCGTAGGTGTACGCGACCCGGTCCTGGTTGACCTTGCGCGAGCCCTTGCGGGATTCCTGGAAGATCGTGAAGCGCATGAGAAGTCAGTGCGCCGGGCGGGGGCGGGACGTGCACGCCTCTTGCATCGACCTACGCACCGATCTCGGTGAACAGCACGCGCTTCAGGTTGCCCATGAAGGTGAGCTTGCGCTTCCTCGGCGCGATGTCGCGGATCGCTTTCTGCAGTGCGAACACGCTCTGCGGACGCTCCAGCGGGTCGAGCCGCAGGCACCAGTCGATCACCTCGAGCACGTTGTCCGAGTACTGCCCGGCCCAGATCTTCTTGGCCGAGACGAGGTGGTCCTCCTGCACGCGCGCGTCGGCGGCCTGCGGCGCGAACGCCGCGAGGCAGGCGAACATCGACGCGCCGATGCCGTAGACGTCGGTCCACGGCCCGAGCCGGTCCGGGTCGCGGTACTGCTCGGGCGCGGCGAATCCGGGCGTGTACATCGGCGCGAGCTTGGGCCGGTTGCTGGTGAGCGTCTG
Source organism: uncultured Alcaligenaceae bacterium (assembly GCA_964415375.1). GTDB lineage: Bacteria > Pseudomonadota > Gammaproteobacteria > Burkholderiales > Casimicrobiaceae > VBCG01. The sequence goes on along the minus strand of CAYQAF010000104.1, from coordinate 164 downwards.
CCGCGCCGCGCCGAAGTCGAGCAGCACGGGCGCCCCGTCGGTGCGCAGGTAGATGTTCGCCGGCTTGATGTCGAGGTGCAGGATCTTGTGGGTGTGGACCTCGCGCAGGCCGTTCAGCAGGTGCATGAACACGTGCCGCACGAAGCGCTCGGACATCTGGTCCT
>CAYQAF010000103.1:0-6705 GCA_964415375.1 uncultured Alcaligenaceae bacterium | reverse complement strand
GGGCGCGCCCTATCCGGCGACGTTCTGCATCCACAACGTGATGCCGGGCTACGGGGAGCTCCACTGCGACTTCTTCTTCGTCAGCCCCGAGGCGGCGGCGCGCGTCACCGCGTGGCAGATCGACCAGGACACGCAGGCCTCCGACCACCAGCCGCTGGTGCTGACGCTCTCCTAGGGGCGGGCCGATCGTCGACGTGGGGCGGTAGAATTCCGCCCGGACGCCTTGCGCGCAGCGAACTCACCTCGTGCGCGCGGCGGTGAACGTGCCACGCCCTTCCTGCGCTCAATTCCCGAGGGTCGCTTCATGACCGACGACGCGTTCACTACGTTCGCGGCGTCGGGTCGGCCGGGGATCGTCTTCGTCGTCCACGGCTGGGGTGGCGGTATTCGGCGGCACGTCGACGACCTCGCCGCGCTGGCCGCGCCGCGGGCCAACGTGGTGCTGCTCGAGCCGGCGGCCGGAGACACGGTGCGCCTGCGCGCCCATGGCGCGGAGGGGGGCCTGTACTTCGCATTGCCACGCGACTATCCGCTCCTCGCCGCGGTGCTTGCCGCGGCCGGCGTCGTGCGGCTGCACTTCCATCAGGTGCAGGGACTGCCGCAAGCGATCCTGGACCTGCCGCGCGCCACGGGGTTGCCCTACGACGTCACGCTGCACGACTACCTCGCGATCTGCCCGCAGCTCCAGCTCGTGACCGCGGGCGGCCGCTACTGCGGGGAGCCGGGCGAACCCGGATGTGCCGCCTGCATCGCGCAACGGCCGGCGTTCTGGCCTCTCGACATCCGCGGCTGGCGGGCGGCCTTCGCCGAGCTGCTGCGTGGCGCCGACCGGGTGATCGCACCGTCGCGCGATGTCGCGACGCGCATCGCGCATTACGTGCCGGGGCTTCAGATTGACGTCTGGTCCCATCCGGAGGCGCCGGTCGTCATTCCCCCGGTGACGCGCGTGGCCACGATCGGGATGCTGTCGCGCGAAAAGGGCTTCGATATCGTCACGACTTGCGCGGTGGACGCTCAGGCGCGAGGCCTGCCGCTTGCGTTCCGCATCCTGGGCCCGTCGGCGGCGCCCTTGCCTGCGTTGCCGCCGTCGCGCATTTCGATGACGGGCGAGTTTGCGGAAGGGGATCTTGCCGCGCTCCTCGCCGCCGAACGCCCGGACGTGCTCTGGTTTCCCGCGCAGTGGCCCGAGACCTGGACTTACACGCTTTCGGTCGCGCTGGCCGCCGGCGTGCCGATCGTGGCGTCGGACCTCGGCGCGCCCGCCGAGCGCCTCGCCGGCCGCGCCGACGCCCACCTGCTGCGATGGGATGCTGCGGCCGCGGCGTGGAACGACGCGCTGCTCGCCGCGGCGCCAGCGGCGGCGGCGGCCGGCCCAACCGTGGTCGGGGCGGATCCCGCCGATTATGCCGAGCGCTATCTCGCGCCGCTTCAAGGTGCCGCGCGAAGGGAAGCGACCGCGTGGCCTTTGCTCGAGCCGCGACACCTGCGACCGCCGCCTGCGGCGCGCGGCGCCGATCTGCCGCTCGCTGATCTCGTGCGCACGGGAATGCTGTGCGGACGCGCCGAGGCGCGCGCGGCGCTCGTCGCGCGCGCGAAGCTGGCCGACGCCGACCTTGCCGGCTTCTCGCGGCGCCTCGAGATTGCCGAGCTGGAGAGCGAGGACGCGCGTGCGCGGGCGGCGGAACTCGAGACCTCGACCACCTGGCGCATGACCGAACCGCTGCGGGGCGCGATGCATCGCGGCAAGGTCGTCGCGACCCGCGTCCGCGCCGGCACGCGCGGCCTGCGGCAGTTGCCGCGGCAGGCGTCGCTCGCGATGACACTGCTGCGCGACGAGGGCCCGCGCGCGGTGGCCTCGCGCGTCGCGCGCAAGCTCGCGGGCGGCGGACGGTTTCGTGCGCCGAAGCCGGTGCGCTACGAACAGGCCGACGCCATCGCACCACTCGTGTTCCCGACGGTGGACGCGCCGCGGGTATCGATCGTGATCCCGGTGTACGGCAAGCCGCTCCTCACGTTCACGTGCCTCGCGAGCGTCCTCGCGAATACCGATGCCGCATCCTGCGAGGTCATCGTCGTCGACGACGCGTCGCCGGAGCCGATGGCCGAGGCGCTGGCCGCGGTGAGCGGCGTGCGCTTCGAGCGCAACGCCGAGAACCTGGGCTTCATCGGCAGTTGCAACCGCGGCGCGGAGCTCGCGCATGGCGAGTTCCTGGTTGTCCTCAACAACGACACGATCGTCACCCCGGGTTGGCTCGATGCGCTGCTGGCGGTGTTCGAGCGCCGCGCCGACGCGGGGCTCGTCGGCGCGAAGCTCATCTATCCCGACGGCCGTCTGCAGGAGGCCGGCGGCATCGTGTGGCGCGACGGCTCGGCGTGGAACGTCGGCCGCGACGACGATCCCGACTGTCCCGAGTACAACTACCTGCGCGAGGCGGACTACTGCTCGGGCGCCTGCCTCGTGATTCCCGCGGCGCTGTGGCGTGCGCTGGGCGGGTTCGACGCACGCTACAAGCCGGCCTACTACGAGGACACGGATCTCGCGTTCGCGGTCCGCGCGGCGGGGCGCCGCGTCTACTACCAGCCCGCGGCAACCGTCGTGCACTTCGAGGGCCAGACCTCGGGCACCGATCCCGGTGCCGGCGTGAAGCAGCACCAGGTGACCAACCGCCACGCGTTCCGCGCGAAGTGGGGCGCGGTGCTCGCGTCGCACCGTGGCAACGGCGTGCACCCCGAGCTCGAGCGCGATCGCGGGGTGACGTGGCGCATCCTGATGGTCGATGCCCGCATGCTGACGCCCGACCAGGACTCGGGGTCGCTGCGCACGCTCGCGATGCTCGAGCTCGCGATCGAGGCCGGGGCGAAAGTGACGTTCGTCGGCGACAATCTCGAGTACCGCGAACCCTACGTCCGCGAGCTGCAGGCGCGCGGCGTCGAGGTACTGTACGCCCCCTACGTGACCTCGATCGCCGAGATTCTCGACCGGCGCGGCCGCGAGTTCGACCTGGTGATCCTCGCGCGGCACTACGTCGCGGCGAAGCACGTCGAAGCGATCAGGCACTTCGCGCCGAAGGCGGCGGTCGCATTCGACACCGTCGACCTGCATTTCCTGCGCGCCGAGCGGCTGGCCGAGATCGAGGGTGGTGCGGTGGCGCGTGCCGCGGCGCGCGCGCGCCGCGAAGAGGAGCTTGCGCTCATCCGGCGTGTCGACGTGACGATCGTCGTTTCGCCGGTGGAGCGCGACGTGCTGCGGGGCCTCCTGCCCGAAGCGAAGGTGCTGCTGCTCTCCAACATTCACGAGCCGATGGGCGGCGGCAAGCCGTTCGCCGAGCGCGAAGGGCTGGTCTTCATCGGCGGCTTCGAGCACCCGCCGAACACCGATGCCGTGCTCTGGTACGCGCACGAGGTACTACCCCGGGTGCGGCAGCGGTTGCCGGGCGTCCCCATCTACATCGTCGGCAGCAAGGTGCCGTCGACGATTCGCGCGCTGGCGGCTCCCGACTTCGTCGTCACCGGCTACGTGCCCGACGTCGCGCCGTTCTTCACCGGCTGCCGGCTGTCGGTCGCGCCGCTGCGCTACGGCGCGGGCGTCAAGGGCAAGGTCAACCTGGCGATGAGCTACGGACTGCCGGTGGTCGCGACGTCACCGGCGGTCGAGGGCATGCACCTCGTGCCGGGCGATGACGTGATGGTGGCCGACGATCCCGAGCACTTCGCGGCCGCGATCGAGCGCGTCTACCGCGACGAGTCGCTGTGGCAGCGTCTCTCCGCCGGCGGCATCGAGAACATCCGCCGCCACTTTTCGCGTGCGGTGGCGAGGCAGGCGCTCGACGAGCTCTTCGCGCTCGCCGACGCCCGCAAGCCGCGAAAGTAGGGTCAGACTCGACTTTCCTCCGAAAGTAGGGTCAGACTCGATTTTCCGCATCCGGCTTGGGCAACGTCGACGCGCCCCCTTGGAAAGTCGAGTCTGACCCCACTTTCGGGCGGCTGCGCGTACGTACCGGGGGAAAGTCGAGTCTGACCCTACTTTCGCGAGAAGACGAGGTCGAACACCGGGTGGCCAAGCCGCGTGCCGCGTCGCTCGAACTTGGTCTGCGGGCGCGATTCGGGACGCGGGGCGAATCCTTCCACCGTATTGGCGAGCAGGCGTTCCACCCCGAGGGTCGCGAGCATCTCCTCGGCGTAATCCGACCAGTCGGTGGCGATGTGCAGGTAGCCCCCGGGCGCGAGCCGGAGCGCGAGTGCGTGCACGAAATCCGGCTTGAGCAGCCGGCGCTTGTGGTGGCGCTTCTTCGGCCACGGATCCGGGAAGAACACGTGGATGCCGGCGAGGGAGCCCGGCGGAATCATCGCATCGACCACCTCGACCGCGTCGTGACGGATCACGCGCACATTGGCGAGCGCGCGCCGGTCAAGCTCGCGGAGCAGGCTGCCGACGCCGGGTGCATGTACCTCGATGCCGACGAAATCCCGTTCCGGATGTGCGGCGGCAATCTCCGCCGTCGTCGCGCCCATGCCGAAGCCGATCTCCAGCACTACCGGCGCGGCACGGCCGAACACGTGCTGCCAGTCGAGCGGCGCACCCGCGAAGGGGAGTCCGTGGCGCGGCAGGAGTTCGTCGAGCGCGCGCTGTTGCGCCGGCGACATCCGCCCCTGCCGCAGCACGAAGCTGCGCACCGGGCGGCGGACGTTCTCCGGCCGGGGGACCACAGGATCGGGGGCGCTGTTGGCGCTCACTTGCCGCCGACGCGGCTCCAGCCGGGATCGGCGAGCCTGCGCTCGAGCGTCTTGCCGGTCTCGGCGCCATCGACGGTGTACTCGACGACCAACGTTTCCTGGCTCTTCCAGCGCACGCCGGCGTCCGACCAGCGTTCAGTGGGGGCCCATTGCGACTCGCGCACGACGCCATCGCGCGTGACGCGCCAGACCACGAGCAGGTTTTCGCAGCGCTGTGGGCAGAAGTCCGCGGTCGCGATGCGCTGCCGGTCGGGCGAGAGCACCGGCTCGGCGGGCATTGGCGTCTGCCGGTTGGTGGCCCGCTGCACGAGCAGGAAGCCGGCGTCGTCGTCGCGCGCCACCCAGAGCACCGTCGCGTTGATCTCGGAGAGGTAGTCCCACAGCGCATAGCTCGTGCCGCCGGAAATCGTGTTGACGTCGGTGAACGTGGCCGTGCCGGAGGGGTAGAGCGCCACCTTGAGTGCGTCGCCGTCACGGGCGGCGACACCCGGCAGGCGCTTCATCTGCTCGGCCTCGACCTTGCGCGCGCAGTGCGCAGGGCCCTCGGCATCGGCGCACAGCCGCGCGATCTCGGCGCTCTCGAGAGGCAGCGCACCCGCGACGCCCGCGACGGCCGCGAGCACCGCGGCGACCAGATACGGCGACCTCATACGATCAACCCCGTCGCGGGCGAGCTCGCACTCGCCGCGTAGAGCTTGCGCGGCATGCGGCCGGCGAGGAAGGCCTCGCGCCCGGCCTCGACCGCGAGCTTCATCGCACCCGCCATCCGCACCGGGTCCTTCGCAAGCGCGATGGCGGTGTTCATCAGCACGCCGTCGCAGCCCAATTCCATGGCGATCGCTGCGTCGGACGCCGTGCCGACGCCCGCGTCGACGAGCACCGGCACCTTGGCGTGCTCGATCACGAGGCGCAGGTTCCACGGATTGAGAATGCCCATGCCCGAGCCGATCAGCGAGGCCAGCGGCATGATCGCGACACAGCCGATCGCCTCGAGCTCGCGGGCAATGACCGGGTCGTCGGACGTGTAGACCATGACGTCGAATCCATCCTTCACCAGCATCTCGGCGGCCCTGAGCGTCTGCCGGACGTCCGGGTAGAGCGTGTCCTTGTCGCCCAGCACCTCGAGCTTCACCAGCCGGTGGCCGTCGAGCAGCTCACGGGCGAGCTTCAGCGTGCGCACGGCGTCGTCGGCGGTGTAGCAGCCCGCGGTGTTGGGGAGGTACGTGAAGCGCGATGGCGGGAGGAAATCGAGCAGCGACGGCGCGCCGGCGTCCTGGCCGAGGTTGGTGCGCCGGATCGCGACGGTGACGATCTGCGCGCCCGAGGCCTCGACGGCCGCACGGGTCTCCGCGAAGTCCCTGTACTTGCCAGTACCGACGAGCAGGCGCGAGCGATAGTCGCGGCCGGCGACCCGCAATGGGGCATCGGGCAGCGGCACCTTGACGAGCGGAGCGTCCATGCGCGGATTTTACGCCGGCCCGGGCACCGTACATGCGCGCGCAACGACCGCCGCGAGGCGGCGCTTTGCCGTTCCTGCCGACGACACCGACTCGCGGCGACGGCGACGGTCTCAGCCGCCGCCGACCGCCCCGACGATCTCCAGCCGGTCGCCGTTCGCGAGCCGCGTCTCGGCATATCGGGTCTTCGGCACGATCGCGCCGTTCCTCTCGACCGCGATGCGCTTGCCCTCGAAACCCATTTCTCGCACGAGCTCCGCGACGGTCGCCGCAGGCGACGCGATCTCGCGCTCCGCGCCGTTCACGGTCACGTGCATCGTTGCCTCCCCCGCCGCCGGTTCACCCCGGACCCAGTTCCTTGAGGTGCTCGCGGGCCTCGTCGCCGGACTCGTAGATGTGCGGCGCAACGCCGCGGCGCGACAGTGCATCGCCGAGCTTCATGCGCAGGAACCCGGAGGTCGTGTAGCGCGTCACGCCCCAGGGGTGGTAGCGCAACTCCGCCACTTTCGTTCCG
>CAYQAF010000102.1:0-6737 GCA_964415375.1 uncultured Alcaligenaceae bacterium | reverse complement strand
CGCGGTGTTCCTGACCTCGACGCCCGACCGCGTCCCCCACGCGCTGTTGCACAACCTGAAGCACAACAAGGTGCTCCACGAGCGCGTCGTCTTCCTCACCGTGGTGACTCGCGACATCCCGTTCGTCGACGATTCGGGCCGCTTCGAGGTGACGACGCTCGGCGCGGACTTCTATCGCATGTTCGCGTACTACGGCTTCAAGGACGACCCCGACATCCCGTTGCTCCTGGAGCTCTCGGGCCGCAAGGGCTTCCCCTTCGACATGATGGAAACGTCGTTCTTCGTGTCCCGCGAGACGCTGATCCCGACCAAGGTGCCGGGCATGGCGCTGTGGCGCGAGCGCGTGTTCGCGTCGATGAGCAAGAACGCGGTGAAGGCCTCGGACTTCTTCAAAGTGCCGCCCAACCGAGTCGTCGAGCTCGGCACCCAGGTGGAGATCTAGCAGGCTGGCGGTGCGGGGCGACTCGGCGGCCCGCCGCCGTCGTCACTTCAGGATGTCGTCCGCGCGCACCCGCACCGCCTGCGGGATCGTCAGGCCGAGCGCGTCGGCTGTCCTCTGGTTGATGACCAGCTCCAGCGTCCTCGGCTGCTCGATGGGCAGGTCGGCCGGCTTCGCGCCGCGCAGGATGCGGTCGACGAAGTCGGCCGCCTTCACGTACTGGTCGAGCTGGCTCGGGCCGTACGACATCAACGCGCCGGCCTCGGCCTGCTCCCGCAGCGGGGCGAACAGCGGGACGCGGTGCCGGGACGCGAACTGCGCGAGCTCCCGGCGCAGGAAGTAGTTGACCGGGCTCGGATAGAGGAAGAGCGCGTCGGGGCGGGCGCGCAGCACCTCGGCGGTGACGCGCTCGATGTCTTCCGGACCACTGAGGTCGACGTGCTCAATGGCGATGCCGAGATCGCGGACGGCCGCCTCGCGCGAGGCGCGGCGGGCAGCCAGCGTCGTGGCGTCGACGTGCGCGAGCCCGGTCGCTGTGCAGCGCTCGCAGGCCACCATCGTGACGCGGGACGCGTTTGGAATGGTGGCCTTGAGGAGCTCGAAGCGCTTGGTCACCAGCTCGACCTGGTAGTCGGCGACGCCGGTCATGTTGCCGCCGGGATGCGCAAGGCTCGCCACCAGGCGTGCGCCGACGGGATCGGCGACCAGCAGCATCACGACCGGGATCGTGGCCGTCGTGTCCTTGACCACGTGAGCAGCGGCATTGGCGACGACGACAATGACGTCGACGTCGCGTCCCGCAAGCTCCGCTGCCAGCGCCGGGAAGCGCTCGATCCTGCCGTCGGAGAAGCGGCGCTCGAAGACGACGTTCCTGCCTTCGACGTAGCCGCGATCCTTCAGCGCCTGCTCGAACGCTGCCCAGTTGCGCGCAGCGTCCGCGGACGTCAGCGGGACCGTGCCGAGAAATCCGATACGCCACGGCCGAGCCGGCGTTTGCGCTGCGGAGACGAGCGGGGCCGCGACAACGAGGATCAGGGCGACGAGGGCGAGACGCCGCAAGGCGGACAGGCGTTCCATGGTGTGCGTTGGTTCGAAGTGCGACCTCGCTGCCCCGGGGCTTGCGCCAAGGCGCCGCAGCGACGGCTCCCGCCGGGAGGGCCGGACGATCTACGCTGCGCTCGCCGCCGCCGCAGTGCCTTGATCGTGCGCAAAGGCTCGTCCGGAGCGCGCGATCGGAGCTGTCGACTCGCGGTACTGCCGCCCGGAAGTACAACGGCCCGCGGGGCGCGGGCCGTTGTCTCTTGCACCGACCAGGGGGCGCGCGGTCAGGCCGCCTCGGCCATCGCGCCACGCATCTGCTTCAGTGCCTTGCTCTCCAGCTGGCGGATGCGCTCGGCGGAGATGCCGTACTCGTCGGCGAGTTGCTGCAATGTCGCCGCATCGTCCTCGCGCAGCCACCGGGCCTCGATGATGCGGCGGCTCCGCGCGTCGAGCCGCGACAGCGCCGCGCGGAGGCCGTCGCTGCGGCGCGTCTCGATCTGCCGGCGCTCGAGACGCTCCGAAGGGTTTTCGCTGTCGTCGGCGAGCCACGCGCTCGGTGCGACCGACGATTCGTCGTCGGCAGGCGTCGGATCGAGCGACAGGTCCTGGCCGGACATCCGCGTCTCCATCTCGAGCACTTCTTCGCGCTTCACGCCGAGCTCGCTGGCGATCGCGTCGGCCTCGGACGTGTTGAGCGCGGCGCTCCTCGACTTCATGCTGCGCAGGTTGAAGAACAGCTTGCGCTGCGCCTTGGTGGTCGCCACCTTGACGAGGCGCCAGTTGCGCAGGATGTACTCGTGCATTTCGGCCTTGATCCAGTGCAGCGCGAACGAAACCAGGCGCACGCCGTGCGACGGGTCGAAGCGGCGCACCGCCTTCATCAGGCCGACGTTGCCCTCCTGGATCAGGTCGGCCTGCGGCAGCCCGTAGCCCTGGTACTTGCGCGATACGGCGACGACCAATCGCAGGTGCGACAGCACGAGCTGCCGCGCCGCGTCGACGTCCTCGCTGTCGCGCCAGCGGCGGCCGAGGTCGGCTTCCTGCTCGGCGGTGAGGAGCGGGAAGCGATTGACGGCCTGGATATAGTGGTCGAGGCTTCCGAGCGAGGTGGGTGTCGGGAAAGCCAGTGCGGTACCGGTCATCAGTATCTCTCCTGGTCGGGCCACCCTGAACCGGATTCCTGGCAGGTCGCCCGATCCGGATTCAGTTTAGCACTCGCGAAATGAGAGTGCTAATCGTAACGGAAAGTTCCTGACTGAATTGGTCGGGCAAGTGGCTCTCCGCGATCGGGCATGCATCGCGTCCTGAAATATCAATGGGTTGATCGCGACGGGCTGCGACCGGAGGCCCGACGAGGGCCATGACCGGGGCTGATCGCGCGCGCCGCACTACCCGTTGGCTGGCATGGGCGTGAACAGTTCTAGTCCGGCGGCAGCAACGCGTCGACGAACTCTGCCGCCACGAATCGCTGCAGGTCGTCGACCGACTCACCCACGCCGATGAAGCGGATCGGCACCGGGTGCTGCTTCGCGATCGCCGCGACGACGCCGCCCTTCGCCGAACCGTCGAGCTTGGTCACGATGAGGCCGGTCAGGCCGACGGCTGCGTCGAACGCCTTGACCTGGGCGAGCGCGTTCTGTCCCGTGTTGGCGTCGAGCACGAGGAACACCTCGTGCGGGGCGTCGGGGATCGCCTTGGCGAGCACCCGCTTGACCTTGCGCAGCTCCTCCATCAGGTGGAGCTGGGTGGGCAGCCGCCCGGCGGTGTCGGCGAGGACGACCTCGGTACCTCGGGCCTTGGCGGCCGCGACGGCGTCGAACGCCACGGCCGCTGGGTCGCCGCCGTCCTGGGCGATCACCGCGACGTTGTTGCGCTCGCCCCAGATCGCCAACTGCTCGCGGGCGGCGGCGCGGAACGTGTCGCCGGCGGCGAGGAGCACCGAGTATTCGTAGCCCTGCAGCCACTTGGCGAGCTTGCCGATCGAGGTCGTCTTCCCGGCGCCGTTCACGCCCGCGATCATGATGACGAACGGACGCGCCTGCCCGACGACGAACGGTCGCTCCAACGGCGCGATCAGCGCGAGCAGCGCCTCGCGCAGCAGCGACCTCGGGTCGGCGTCGGTGCCGGCGTTGCGGTAGCGCGCCTTGAGATCGGCAAGCAGGTGCTCGGTCGCCCCGACGCCGACGTCCGCGGTGAGCAGCGCGGTCTCGAGCTCCTCGAGCGCCTCTTCGTCGAGCACCTTGCGCTGGAACACGCCGGCGAGCGCGCCCGAGAGCTTCTCGCGCGACGCGGAGAGCCCGGACTTGAGGCGCTCCGCCCAGGACTTCTGCTCGTCCTCGGCCGTCTTGCGCTTGAACAGGTCTAGCACGGGATTGGACAACGTCGGTTCAAAGATGGAATTCTACGCGGCGTCCTCCGCCCGACCTCGCCCGCCCATGTCCCGCCGCCCGCCCAACTCCGTACGCATCATCGGCGGGCTTTGCCGGGGGCGCGTCGTGCGCTTCCCGCCGGCCGCGGCGCTGCGCCCCACCCCCGACCGGGTCCGCGAGACGCTCTTCAACTGGCTGGGGCAGGCACTGGCCGGACGCACGACGCTCGGGCCCTACGCGGGTTCGGGTGTGCTCTCGCTCGAGGCGTTGTCGCGGGGCGCGGCGCGCGCCGTCGTCGTCGATCGCGACCCGAAGGCGGTCGCCGCGATCGCCGGGCACGCGCGCCTCTTCGGCCTCGATGGCCTCGACGCCCGTCGCGCGGACGCACGCGGTTTTCTCGAACAGGACGCGGGCCGCTACGACGTCGTGTTCCTCGATCCCCCGTTCGCCGACGACCCCTGGGCGTGGCTCCTGCCGCTCGCCGCGGCGCGGCTTGCGGCCGATGGCGCGATCTATGCCGAGGCAGGGCATGCGCTCGGCGCCCCGCCCGGTTTGCAGATGGTGCGGAGCGCGCGGGCCGGACAGGTGTATTACCATCTGCTGCGGCCGGATCCCGGCGCGCCGTGAACGCGGTGCGCGTGGCGTTTGCCGTCGGCACCCCCATGCTCAAGGTCGTCTATCCCGGAACCTTCGACCCGTTCACCCGCGGCCACGAGGACCTCGTGCGCCGCGCGGCGCAGCTCTTCCACACGGTCGTCGTGGGCGTGGCGGCCAGCGCCTCGAAGACGCCCTACTTCGGTCTCGAGGAGCGTGTCGAGATGGCGAGGGAGGTGCTCGCGCCGTTCCCGAACGTCACGGTGACGAGCTTCTCGTCGCTGCTCATGGATTTCGTGCACGCCCACGGCGCCCGCGTCATCCTGCGGGGCTTGCGCGCGGTCTCGGACTTCGAGTACGAGTTCCAGATGGCCGGCATGAACCGCAACCTCCATCCCGAGGTCGAAACGCTGTTCCTGACGCCGGCCGAGCAATACATGTTCATCTCCGCGACGATCGTGCGGGAAATCGCCAAGTTCGGCGGCGACGTGTCGATGTTCGTGCACCCCGCGGTCAACCGGCGACTGAAGGCGAAGGCTGCCGGGCACGCACGGTAGGGAGGCGCCGATGGCGCTGATGATCACCGACGAGTGCATCAACTGCGATGTCTGCGAGCCCGAGTGCCCGAACGGCGCGATCGCGCAGGGACCGGAGATCTACGTGATCGACCCCGCGAAGTGCACCGAGTGCGTCGGGCACTTCGACGCGCCACAGTGCCGCGAGGTCTGCCCGGTCGACTGCATCCCGTTGGACCCCGACCATGCGGAATCTCGCGAGGCTCTCGTGCGCAAGTACGAGGGCCTGATGGCGGCGAAGGCGGCTGCGTCGGGCTGACCGACGGCCCGGGCGCTGGCTCGGGATTTGCTCGCATTCCCGGTTACCGCCGGCCGCGGCGTCTCGACACCCCCGCCGGACGGATCCCGTACCGGAGGAGACGACATGGTTCTTCGATGCTTTGCCGCACTGGCGGGTCTCGTGCTCGCATTCACGGCGGCCGGGCCCGCCCGCGGCCAGGATGGCGTAACCCCAACCTCGGTCCTGATCGGGCAGTCGGCCGCCTTCACCGGTCCGGCGGCGCAGCTCGGCATCCAGATGCGCGCAGGCGCCAAGCTGTGGATCGACCACGTCAACGCCCAGGGCGGCATCAACGGGCGGACGATCGAGCTGAAGAGCCGCGACGACAAGTACGAGAGCGCGCTGGCGGCGGAGAACACCCGGCGGCTGATCACCGATGACCGGGTGTTCGCGCTCTTTGCCTACGTCGGCACGCCGACGTCGCAGGCGTCGCTGCCGGTGTTCACCGAGGCCAGGGTGCCGTTCGTCGCGCCCTTCACCGGCGCCGAGCTCCTGCGGCAGCCGTTCAACCGCTACGTCTTCAACGTGCGCGCGAGCTACTACGACGAGACCGAGGCGATCGTGGAGCACCTGACGCGGATCGGCGCCCGCAAGATCGCCGTGTTCCACCAGGCCGACTCCTTCGGACAGGCCGGCCTCGACGGCACCACGCGCGCGCTGACCAAGCGGGGACTCAAGGTGCACTCGTCCAGCACGGTGGAGCGCAACACCACCAACGTTGCCGAGGCGGTGAAGACGATCCACGCCTCCCAGCCCGACGCGGTGGTGATGATCTCGGCCTACGGGTCCATCGCGGAGTTCGTCCGCGAGATGAAGAAGTCGGGCAGCCTCGCGTCGTTCTACACGGTCTCGTTCGTCGGCAGCAAGGCACTTGCCGACGCGCTCGGGCCCGAAGGGCACGGGGTGATGATCTCGCAGGTCGTGCCGTTCCCCTGGAGCCCGCTGACGCCGGTGGTCAGGGAATACCTCGACCTCGCAAAGCGCGCCGGCAACCTCGAGGTCAACTTCTCGACGCTCGAGGGCTTCCTCTCCGCCAAGGTGCTGACCGAAGGCCTGCGCCGCGCCGGCCGCGACCTGACGCGCGAGCGGTTCGTCGCGGCCCTCGAGTCGGTCAACAACCTGGATCTCGGCGGCTTCGGCGTCTCGTTCTCGAGCACCAACCACAACGCCTCGCGCTTCGTCGATCTGGCGATGATCGGCCGCGACGGGAAGTTCGTTCGTTAACGTTAGGGTGCGGCGGTAGGCGCCCGCCCGCGAAAACGTCAGCTGTTCGCCGCGAGCGGCAGGCCGTCGGGCATCGCCACGACGTCGTCGATGGCGGCGACCTCGCGCTCGAGCATGCGCACCTGCGCGGCCAGCGCGTGGCCCTGCTGGTCGAGCTCGGCGATCCGCTCCTCGAGCTCGTCGCTCGCGCTGTGGATGCGCCTGATGCTGTCGAG
>CAYQAF010000101.1:5080-6832 GCA_964415375.1 uncultured Alcaligenaceae bacterium | reverse complement strand
GCGATCGACGTCGAGAACAAGGACCGTGGCGGGGGGTACGACCCCGTCACGATTGCCGACCGCGCTGCCGAGACGGTGATCCGCGACGCGATCCGTGCGCGCTTCCCCACGCACGGCTTGTTCGGCGAGGAGCACGGCCGCGAGGCCGGCAGCGAACCGTGGACGTGGGTGATCGACCCGATCGACGGCACGAAGAGCTTCGTGCTCGGCCAGCTGCACTGGGGCGTGCTGATTGCATTGAACGATGGCGCGCGACCGGTGCTGGGCGTGGCCTACCAGCCGTTCGTGGGCGAGGCGTTCGTCGGGCGTGCCGGCGGCCCCTCCGAGTGGCGGCGCGGGGATGAGCGCCGGCCGCTCTCCACGCGCCGCTGCGCGCGGCATGCTGACGCGCTCGTCGTCACCACCGACCCGCGCTTCTTCGCGCCGCCGCGCGAGGCCGCGGCCTACGCCGCGGTCACCGAGGGCGCGCGCTTCACCCGCTACGGCGGTGACCTGTACTGCTACACCCAGCTCGCGATGGGCCTCGTCGACATCGTGATCGAGACCGGCTTGAAGCCCTACGACATCCAGGCGCTGATTCCCGTGATCGAGGGCGCGGGCGGCGTGGTTACCGACTGGCAGGGCGGCGACTGCCAGAACGGTGGCGACGTGCTCGCCTGCGGCGACGCGGCGCTGCACGCCGAGCTGCTGCGCCGCATCGCTGCGCGCGGCTGAAGCGCGGACCGGCCGTGCGACTGCTGCTGCTCGGAGGGACGCGTTTCCTTGGCCGACACGTGGCGGAGGAAGCGCTCGCGCGCGGGCACGAGGTGACGCTGTTCACGCGCGGCCGCACGCCGCAGCCGTTCGGCGATCGCGTCCAGGCCCTCGTCGGCGACCGCGACCCGCGTGTCGCGCCCGGGCTTGCCGCTTTGGAGGGCGGCGAGTGGGATGCGGTGATCGACACTTCGGGCTACGTGCCGCGCGTGGTCGGCGCGTCCGCCACGCGGCTCGCGCCGCGCGTGCGCCGCTACGTGTTCGTGTCGTCGCTGTCGGTCATCGCCAAGCCCGATCGGCCCGGGCTCGACGAGTCTGCGCCCGTCGCCACAATCGACGATCCCGCGACCGAAGACGTGCTGCCCAATTACGGCGCACTCAAGGCCGCCTGCGAGGCGGTCGTGCGCGACGCCTTCGGCGCCCGTGCGACGATCGTGCGGCCGGGCCTGATCGTCGGTCCGCACGACGCCACCGACCGCTTCGGCTACTGGGTCGCACGCTTCGTGCACTCGCGGCTGCTGGGCGATCGACCGCCGCGCGCCGTCGTGCCCGCGCCACGCGAGCGTCCGTTGCAGTTCGTCGACGCCCGTGACCTCGCGGCGTGGCTGCTCGACCTCTGCGAGCACGACGTCGGGGGCACGTTCAACGCCTGCTCCCCCGCGGGCCAGTGGACGATGGGCGATCTCGTCGACGTGTGTGTAGCGGTGTCCGCCGACCCACCCGCGTCCGCATGGGTGGACGAGAAGACGCTGCTCGACTTCCACGTCGAGCCCTGGACCGGCATGCCGCTGTGGATTTCGTCGACCGACGCCGACGCGGCGGGCTTCATGAGCGTCGACTGCAGCCGGGCGGCGGCAGCGGGGCTCTCCACCCGGCCGCTCGAAGAGACCGTGGGGGACACGGCGGTGTGGCTCGCCGCGCGCGACAACTCCGGTGCTTGGCGCAACGTGCTCACCGACGCACGCGAGCGGCTACTGCTTTCGGCGATCGACGCGCGCT
>CAYQAF010000101.1:2587-4980 GCA_964415375.1 uncultured Alcaligenaceae bacterium | reverse complement strand
GTTCTTCGGGGCTCTATCCGGCGTGCACGGCGTCGCGCCTCGCGCCGATCGACGCGCTGCGGCACGAGTAGCGAAAGCTCAAACTGGCGCTGGCTTCTTCAGCGGATTTTCCCAGCGCAGTCCCGCAAAACGGGCGAAGTCGCCGTCGGTCGAGCACAGCGTAAGGCCATGCTCGATCGCCAGGGCGGCGAGGTGTGCGTCCGGGACGAGATTCGCCTGAATGCCGCCGATCGCGATCAGTCTTCCGAGCAGCTCCTGATGCCGTTCGGTTGGCTGCGGAATCCAGCTTGCGTCGGCATCGAGCCACGCCTCGACTTGCCGCCACGCGTGCGCCATCGGCTCGGGGCGTTCGAACACGCGCGCATTCGTGACAATGCGCATGAAGCCCAGGAGGCTCGGCCACGGCAAACCCACGGGTCCACCGCCGCCCAGTTGCCCGTCGAGCCATTCGCGCGCATCCGCGTGCTGGGGAAACGAGCCCACGTGCGCGTAGATGAGCACGTTGGCATCGACGAGGATCACCGGAACGCTTCGCCTTCCGCGACGGCGAGCGCCTCGGTGACATTGTCGACGTTTGACAGCAGGCAGCGCCCGAGGTCAGCCGTCCCGGTGCGAAAGCGAGCCGGCTTCCGCCGCGGCGCCGTCATGTGCTTTAGCCCTTCCCGCAGCGCTTCATTCACGATGTCCTTGAGGTTGGCATCGCGATCCTTGCGCAGCCGCTCGATGACCGCGGCGACATCCTCGTCCAGCGTCAGCGTCGTTCTCATGCATCAAAGCATAAAACGACTGATGATTTGATGTCAACATTGACGGGCGGTTCGCCACAACTCCACAGGCCTTGAACCCCATGTTCGCGTTGCCGGACGCGCCGATGTTCGGGAGCGTGATCGGTGAGGTGCGTGGCCTGTCGAGCGTGACGTCGAGGGTCGCCGCGAGTCCCAAGCCGACCTTGCGCGCGTCGACAAGCGCTGCGTAGCGCACGACGACATCCGCTTCCTCGAGTCTCCGCAACCATCGCCGGCACGGCGCGGGCGACAGTGCCACCATGAGCGCGAGGTCCGCGAGTTGTATGCGCCCCTGCTACTAGGAGGAGCTCCAGCATGCGTAGGTTGGTGCGGTCGAGAGCGGGCAGCGGGGCGGATCGCATCGGCGTTTCCTTGCGCGGAAGCGGCCAGGCAAGCACGAAAAGTGCGCAAATGTCACGCTACACGCACATTCGTTTCCCGCGTGTGCGCCGATTGCGTCTAGACTGCCGGGCCTTCGTGAGGGCCCCGCTGCGGCGGCCCGGGCACGACACGGAACGAGACCATGGCTCAGGACTCCGCGACCGACCTCTGGGACAACCCGCTGCGCACCGACGGCTTCGAGTTCATCGAGTACGCGGCGCCCGACCCGGCGGCGCTCGGCCGCCTGTTCGAGCAGATGGGCTTCACCGCGGTGGCGAGGCACCGCAGCAAGAACGTGCTGCTCTACCGCCAGGGCGGGATCAACTTCATCGTCAACGCGGAACCGGCGAGCTTCGCGCAGTCGTTCGCGCGCGTGCACGGGCCGTCGATCTGCGCGATAGCGTTCCGCGTCGGCGACGCGGCGCACGCCTATCGCACGTGCGTGGCCAACGGCGCCTGGGGCGTCGAGGCGCACCCCGGCCCGATGGAGCTCGCGATCCCGGCGATCAAGGGCATCGGCGACTCGCTGATCTACCTCGTCGACCGCTACACGCGCGACGGCCGCGGGGTGTCGATCTACGACATCGACTTCGTGCCGCTGCCAGGGGTCGACCCGAACCCCGTCGGCGCGGGGCTCACCACGATCGACCACCTCACGCACAACGTCTACCGCGGCCGCATGGACGAGTGGGCGAACTTCTACGAGCGCCTGTTCAACTTCCGCGAGGTGCGCTACTTCGACATCGAGGGCAAGCTCACGGGACTCAAGTCCAAGGCGATGACCTCGCCCTGCGGCAGGATCCGCATCCCGATCAACGAGTCCTCGGATGACAAGAGCCAGATCCAGGAGTACCTGGTCGACTACCGCGGCGAGGGCATCCAGCACGTGGCGCTCGCCACCGCCGACATCCACGCGACGGTCGAGGCGCTGCGGGGGAAGGGTGTCGCCTTCCAGGACACGCTCGAGACCTACTACGAGCAGCTCGCCACGCGGCTCCCCGGCCACAAGGAAGATGCCGAGCGGCTGCGGAAGAACCGGATCCTCCTGGACGGGGCGCCGGCCAATGACGAGATGCTGCTGCAGATCTTCACCAGGAACGCGATCGGCCCGATCTTCTTCGAGATCATCCAGCGCAAGGGCAACCAGGGCTTCGGCGAGGGCAACTTCCGGGCCCTCTTCGAGTCGATCGAGCTGGACCAGATCCGGCGGGGCGTGCTGAAGCCGGC
>CAYQAF010000101.1:0-2487 GCA_964415375.1 uncultured Alcaligenaceae bacterium | reverse complement strand
GGCCCGGCCTTGCGGCCTGCCGAAACGGCCCCAAATTCAGCTGGTGCCGATAAAAGGGATGCGAACCGGGACCCTTTCTGTTACAGTTCAAGGCTTTGCTGCTGCCCACGCACGTTAGTGCTCACTCCTCTCGGATTCTCGCTGCTGCGCCAGCTTTCGGACGGCGCCTTCCACTCCGGCGAAGACCTCGCCGCCCGGGTGGGGCTGACGCGCGCCCGCGTCTCGCAGCTCTTGCGGCAGGCCGAGACCGCCGGGCTGTCGCTCGAGCGGGTGCGCGGCCGCGGCTATCGGCTGGTGGCAGCGCCCGACTTCCTTGACGCAAGTGCCGTGCGCGCGGCGCTCGTCGAGTACGGCGTCACGCTCGCGGCCAACGGGCTTTCGCCGCTCAAGGCGCAGAACCTGGACGACGACATCGGGCTGCCCGGCTCAGAAGCGGTGCCCGAGATCCTGTCGCGGCCGCCGATCCACCTGGAGATCGTCGACCAGATCGACTCGACCTCCTCCGAATTGCTGCGCCGCGCACCGCGCCGCGACATCCACGGCGCGGCGATCGCGGCCGAGTGGCAGACCGCCGGACGCGGCCGTCGCGGACGGGCGTGGAACGCCGTCGCCGGCGGCAGCCTCACGTTCTCGCTGGGCTGGCGTTTCGAGCAGGGCGCGGGATTCCTCGCCGGCCTGTCGCTGGCCGTCGGGGTCGGCGTCATCCACGCGCTCGAGAAGGAAGGCATCCAGGGCGTCGGCCTGAAGTGGCCGAACGATCTGATCCACCGCCACCTGAAGGTCGGCGGCATCCTCGTCGAGCTGAACGGCGACGCGCTCGGTCCCTCGACCGTGGTCGTCGGGGTGGGCTTGAACGTCCGCATGCCGCGCGAGCTGAAGCGCGACATCGCCCAGCCCGTCTCCGACCTGACGTCGGTGGTCGGCCGTGGCGCTCCCGCGATCGACCGCAATCGGCTGCTCGCGCGCCTCATTTCCGAACTGGCGGGAACGCTGTCGATGTACGCGCGCGAAGGGTTCGCACCCTTCGCGGCGGAATGGCAACATCGTCACGCCTACCAGGGCAAGCCGGTCAAGCTCCTGCTCCCGGACGGCGCCGCGGTGCTTGGCAAGGTCGCCGGTGTCGACGCGAGCGGCGCGCTCGTGCTCGCCGACGGGCCGCGCCGCGCCCGCTTCCTCGCCGGCGAAATCTCCCTCCGCCGCGCTTGAGATCCGCGAGGGCGCGCGCGTGAGCAACACGCTCGTCGTCGACATCGGCAACAGCAGGATGAAGTGGGCGGTGGTCGGCCCGCGCGGCACGCTGGCCGCGGGCATCGTGCCCAATGCCGAGCTCGGCAGCCTCGCGGTCCGCGATTGGCAGGGCGTGCCGCGGCCGGCGCGCGCCGTCGGGGTCAACGTCGCCGGCGAAGCGGCCCGCGTGCGCGTCGAGGGCCAGCTCGCCCGCTGGCGACTGCCGATGGAGTGGATCACCGCCACGGCGTCGGCCTGCGGCGTCGTCAACCGCTACGAGCAGCCCGGCCAGCTCGGCCCGGACCGCTGGGCCGCGCTCGTCGCCGCGCGCCTGCGCTCCCTCGAGCAGGAGAGCGAGCCCCAGCCGGTGGTCGTGGTCAACGCCGGCACCGCGGTGACGATCGACACGCTCGACGCAGCGGGCGTCTTCCGGGGCGGCATGATCCTGCCCAACATGCGGCTGATGATGCGCGCGCTGGCCGACAACACCGCGGCCCTCAAGGTTGCGCCCGGCCGGTTCGCCGACTACCCCACCAACACCGCCGACGCGATCTACACGGGGGCGCTGTACGCGGTGTGCGGCGCGATCGAGCTCGCGCGCGGTCGTCATGCCTCGGGCGGCGCGCCCATCCAGTGCTTCATCGCGGGCGGCGCGGCACCCGATCTCGCACCTTATCTCGCCGGTCCCGTGGAGCTCGTGGATAATCTCGTCCTCGAAGGGGTGCTCGCGCTCGCGAACGAACACGGCGGACCGCGCTGACGCGCGGGGACGGCCGACGGGCGCGATCCGCACATTCCTCGCGATCGATGCGCATCGTCGTCATCCTGCTGCTCCTCGCCAACCTCGCGCTCTTCGCGTTGACGCGGCTCGACGCCTATTCGGGCGGCGAGAGCCAGCGCCTCGGCGAGCAGGTGCAGCCCGAGAAGATCAAATTGCTCACCGCCCAGGAAGTCGCCGCGCTCGGTCCGGCGAAGGCCGCGTCCCTCGCGGACGTCGGCATCGAGTGGGGCCCGCTCGCCCAGGCCGAGCGCAACCGCGCGTTGGCCGAGCTCGCGCCGCTCGGCATCGCGCAGCTCGTGTCGCAGCGGCGCATCGACGCCGAAGGGTTTTCGGTGACGCTGCAGGGCTTCGCGAGCCGTGCCGCCGCCGAGCGGCGGATCGCGGAACTGCGCGCTCGCAACATCAACGACCTCTCGGTGGTCGACCTCGGCCGGGGCCAGTTCGCCGTCTCGCTGGGGATCTACCGCACCGAAGCCGCG
>CAYQAF010000100.1:0-6860 GCA_964415375.1 uncultured Alcaligenaceae bacterium | reverse complement strand
GATGATGATCGTGTTCGCGGTCGGCACGTCGATGCCGGTCTCGATGATCGTCGAGCAGACCAGCAGGTTGACGCGCTGCGCGTAGAAGTCGCGCATCACGCGCTCGAGCTCGCGCTCGGGCATCTGGCCGTGGGCGACGGCGATGCGGGCCTCCGGCACGAGCTCGGCGAGCCGCTCGGCGGCGGTGCGGATCGTGTCGACGTCGTTGTGCAGGTAGTAGATCTGGCCGCCGCGCTTCATCTCGCGCAGCGCGGCCTCGCGCACGATGCCGCGCGACGACGGCGTGACGAACGTCTTGATCGCGAGGCGCCGCTGCGGGGCGGTGGCGATCACCGAGAAGTCGCGGATGCCCTCGAGCGACATCGCCAGCGTGCGCGGGATGGGCGTCGCCGTGAGCGTCAGCACGTCGACTTCCGCGCGCAGGCGCTTCAGTCGCTCCTTCTGGCGCACGCCGAAGCGGTGCTCCTCGTCGATGATCACGAGGCCCAGCGCGCGAAACTTGACGTCCGGCTGGATCAGCTTGTGCGTGCCGATGACGATGTCGATGCGACCCGCGGCGAGGCCGTCGAGCGCGGCCTTCACCTCCTTAGCCGAGCGGAAGCGCGACAGCTCCGCGATCTTCACCGGCAGGTCGGAGAAGCGGTCCGAGAACACGTTGAAGTGCTGCTCGGCGAGGAGCGTCGTCGGCACCAGCACCGCGACCTGCTTGCCGTCGGCCACCGCGACGAACGCGGCGCGCAGCGCGACCTCGGTCTTGCCGAAGCCGACGTCACCGCAGACCAGCCGGTCCATCGGCTTGCCCGAGGTGAGGTCGGCGATCACCGCCTCGATCGCGCCTCGCTGGTCCGGCGTCTCCTCGAACCCGAAGCCTTCGGCGAAGGCCTCGTAGTCGTGCGGCTTGAACTTGAACGCGTGGCCGACGCGCGCCGCACGCTGCGCGTAGAGGTTCAAGAGCTCCGCGGCGGTGTCGTGCGCCTGCTTCGCGGCGCGGCGCTTCGCCTTCTCCCACTGCCCGCTGCCGAGCTTGTGCAGCGGCGCGGCCTCGGGGCTCGCGCCGGCATAGCGCGAGATCAGGTGCAGCGACGACACCGGCACGTACAGCTTCGCGTCGTTCGCGTAGACGAGCTCGAGGAACTCGTTCGGACCGTCGCCCAGGTCGAGCGTGGCGAGGCCGAGGTAGCGGCCGATGCCGTGCTGCTCGTGCACGACCGGGTCGCCGATGCGCACCTCGGAGAGGTCGCGTACCATCGCGTCGACGTTCGAGCGCCGGCCGGTGTCGCGGCGGCCGCGGCGCACCACGTTGGCGTAGAGCTCCGCCTCGGTGACGACCGCGAGCTTCGCGGCCGGCCAGAGGAAGCCGACGTGGATCGGCGCGGGCGCGAGTACCAGCTTCGCGTCGCCTTGCAGGAACGCCGCGATGCCGTCCTGCGGCTGCGGTTCGAGGCCGTACTCGCGGAAGTACTGCTGCATCGTCTCGCGGCGCCCGGCGCTCTCGGCGACGATCAGCACGCGGCCGTCGATCGACGCGAGCGCACTCTTCAACGCCGCGAGCGGGTCCTCGGCACGCCGGTCGACGACGACCGCGGGCAGGCGGCGCGTCGGCGCGTCGGGCGGCAGCGCCGAGCCGGCATCCGCGACCGGGAGGTCGATGCGCGCGAACGACTTCAGCGCGCCGCGGAAGCCGTCGGGCGGGACGAAGAGCTCCGACGGCGGCAACAGCGGGCGGGCCTTGTCGCCGCGCAGCAGCCGGTAGCGCGACTCGGTGTCCTGCCAGAAGCGGTCGAGCGCGCCGGCGACGTCGCCGTGCAGCACGACGAGCGGGTCCTGCGGCAGGTAGTCGAGGAACGTCGCCGTCGCGTCGAAGAACAGCGGCAGGTAGTACTCGAGGCCGCCCGGCACGATGCCGTTGCTGACGTCCTTGTACAGCGGCGAGCGCGACGGGTCGCCCTCGAAGACTTCGCGGAAGCGCCCGCGGAAGCGCGTGCGCCCGGCCTCGTCCAGCGGGAACTCGCGCGCGGGCAGCAGCCGCACGTCGGGCACCGGGTAGAGCGTGCGCTGCGTGTCCACGTCGAACGTGCGGATGGTCTCGATCTCGTCGCCGAACAGGTCGAGGCGGTAGGGCAACGCCGAGCCCATCGGGAACAGGTCGATCAGGCCGCCACGCACGCTGAATTCGCCCGCCGAGACGACCTGCGTGACATGCGTGTAGCCCGCGACCGCGAGCTGCGCGCGCATCGCGTCGACGTCGAGCTTGGTCCCCTGCTTCAGGAAGAAGGTGCGGCCGGCGAGGTAGGACAGCGGGGGCAGCCGCTGCAAGGCGGTCGATGCGGTGACGGTGACCACGTCGCATTCGCCGCGCGACAGGCGATAGAGGGTGGCGAGCCGCTCGGACACCAGGTCCTGGTGCGGGGAGATCGGATCGTAGGGCAGCGTCTCCCAATCGGGAAAGAAGGCGAGGCGGCGTTGCGGCGCGAACGCCGCGATCTCCTCGACGAGGCGTTGCGCGGCGAGCGAGTCCGCGCAGACGATCACCAGCATCCGCTGCCGCCGGGCAGTCGCGTCGGCAAGTTGCGCGAGCGCCAGGGCGTCGGCGCTGCCGGCGAGCGGCAGCATCGTGACGCGCCGCCCGGGCGCGGGCAGCGTCGGGACGAGCGCGGGCAGCCCGTCGAGCGGCGAGGCTCGCGCGGCAGCGGCGGCCGCGGTCGGAAGCACCGGGGACGGCATTCCCGGGACCGTCGCGGAGACGGCAGGGTCCGTCGGCATGCGTCAGGTGCGATGCGGGCGCGAGGCGCCCCGAAGCAACCGCGGATTATACGCGGCGGGTGCGATAATCCCGCGATGCCTGCCGCGACGGCGCGTCCACGCCACGTCTCGCCCTATCTGCTGCTGACGTTGACGCCGTTGTTCTGGTCGGTGAACTGGATCATCGGCCGGGGCCTGCACCAGGACATCCCGCCGATGGCGATGACGTTCTTCCGCTGGCTCTTCGCGGTGGTGATCCTTGCCCCCTTCGCGCTGCCGCACGTGCGGCGCGACCTGCCGAAGCTGCGGCGTCACTGGAAGACGATGGTGGCCCTCGGCGCGATCGGCGTCGGCACGCACAACGCGCTCGCCTACCTCGGACTCAACTACACGACCGCGACCAACGGCGTGATCCTGAACTCGTTCATCCCGGTGATGATCGTGGCGATCGCCTGGATCTTCCTGCGCGAGCGGCTTGCTCCGCTGCAGATGATCGGGGTGGCGGTGTCGCTCGGCGGCGTGCTCACCATCCTGTCCCAGGGCTCGCTCGCCGTGCTGGCCGCGTTCCGGCTGAACGGCGGCGACCTGCTGGTGATCCTGTCGATGGCGATGTGGTCGGCGTACACGATCGCCCTGCGCTGGCGGCCGCCCGGACTGTCGATGCTGTCGTTCCTGTTCGTGCTCGCGGTCGTCGGCGACCTGTGCGTGCTGCCGTTGTGGCTCGGCGAGATGGCGCTCGGCCGGCACATCGTCTGGACGCCAACGACGTTCGTCGCGCTGCTCTCGGTGGCGACGTTCTCGTCGGTGCTCGCCTACATCTTCTGGAACAAGGGAGTCGAGGAGGTCGGGGCGCAGGTCGCCGGGCTGTTCGTGCACCTCATGCCGGTGTTCGGCGTCGTGCTGGCCTGGCTCTTCCTCGGCGAGCAGCTTCGGGTCTACCATGTCGTCGGGATCGCGCTGATCCTGACGGGAATCTGGGTGACGAGCCGCCGCGGGCGGGGCGTCGCTCCGGCAGGGACTGACTGATGGAATGGGACGAGGTGGCCATGGCGACGGTCTTTCCGCTCGACCCCAGCGGCGAGGACGCCCGGCGCGTCGAGCTGATGCAGCGCATCGTGCAGCTCACGCTCGAGCATCGGGACCTCGACGACGTGATCGAGCGGCTGACGTTTCGCCGCGACGTCGACGCCCTGCAGATCACGCGCCTGAAGCGCCGCAAGCTGCTGCTCAAGGACCAGATCGCCTGGCTGGAGCGACAGCTCGATCCCGACATCCCCGCCTGAAAGTAGGGTCAGACTCGACTTTCCCGGTAGCCGTGTCGTCATCCACGGCGCTGGTGGAAAGTCGAGTCTGACCCTACTTTCAGAGTCTGACCCTGCTTTCAGTCGCAGTCGGGCTCGACGGTCTGCTCGCGGCGGAAGTTCTGCCCCGGCGCGGAGAGCGTGACGAGGAAGGCGACCAGGTCGTCGATCTCGGCGTCGGTCAGCTTCAGCGCCTTGATCAGCGGCTCGCCGTCGGCGTGCACGCGGTCGGGGTCGACCTCGGAGTAGTGGCGCACGGCGTCGCGCAGCGTCTTCGCGCTGCCGTTGTGCATGTAGGGGGCGGTCTCCGCGACACTGCGCAGCCCCGGCACCTTGAATTCGCCGAAGTTGCGGTGCTCGAGCGTCACGTGGCGGGTCCCGGTCGCGGTGCGCCCGGAAGCGTCGTCGGTCCACCTGCCGAGCAGGTTGTAGGGGCTTTCCCGTAGCCTGCGGATGCCCTCGTGGCGCCCGGCGTCGACCTTGCCCCGCGCGACGAAGAAGCCCACGCCGATGTCGCTGAACTCGCCGTTGGTGAATGCGGGTCCGGCGTGGCAGGCGTGGCACTGGCCGCGGCCGACGAAGAGCTTGAGCCCGCGCAGCGCGGAGGCCGGGTAGCGGGATATCGCGGACGCGTCGTTGCGCGCCAGCGCGTCGCGAAAATCGTCGAAGGGCGTGCGCGCGGTGACGATCGTCTCCTGGAATGCGGCGAGCGCCTTGCCCACGCCCACCAACACAGCCACGTCGTCAGCGGGCGGCGCGCGGCCGAACGCCCTCCGGTAGTGGCACGAGAACATCGACGTGCCGCGCACGACGCTCGCCACCGCCTCCGGCGTCATGCCCATCTCGCGCGGCTCCAGGATCGGCCGGATGCTCTGCGCCCAGAGGTTGTCGTTCGAGCCGTCCCAGCCGAACCAGTGCGCGTACCGCACGTTGGCGATCGTCGGCGTGTTGCGGTCGGCGACGCCGAGGCCGATCCCCCGCTCGTGGCCGTCGGTCCAGGTCTTCTTCGGCTGGTGGCACGCGGCGCAGGAGACGAGCCCGTTCTTCGACAGGCGCGTGTCGAAGAACAGCCGCTCGCCGAACGCGATCGCGCCGCGCTGCGCCGACGCGCGGTTCGACGGGTCGCCCGACCACGGCGGCGGCCAGGGGCCATGCGCGAGCACCCTGGCGCGCTCGACGGCGTCGAGCGCCTGCGCGTGGGCAAGCGACGCCAGCGCGAGCGCGCCCCATGCCACGACGTACCGTGCCAGGCTCATTGCAGCTCGTAGGGCACCCGGATGCGCTCGGTGCCGTCGGCAGCGACGACGTCGAACGCGAACTCCCATGCACCCGGCATGTGGAACATCAGGCCCTCGGCGCGGAACCGGCCTGCTCCCATCGCGGTGATCGTCGACCGGTAGTTCATGCCGTGGCGGTGCGCGGGCATCGTCGCGTCGACGGCGAGCGATTGCGCCGGCGTCGCTCCGCTCTTCGGGCAGACCACGATGTCGAGCGCGAAGTGCCGCGAGACGATGACGGGTGCCGGGTCGGCGCGCCACGCCACGACGTAATGCTTCGACTCGCCGCGCGCGACGTTCTTGCCGAGCGCGTCGCCGCAGCCCTGCGCGGCTGCGCCGCCGTGCATGCCGACGAGCGCGAGACCGACGACGAAGCGCGCGCGCGGCGTCATTGCCGGCGCGCCGCGATCACGGGGGCGAACAGCGCCTCGCCGTTCTTCCATGCGATCCGTTCGGCGAGGTCCGCAGGCAGGTCCGCGAGCCAACCGCGCGCCCACTTGGCGTGCTCGCCCACGTACAGCCAGCGCTCGGGCGTGAACGTGTCGGTGCCGACCATGAACCGGTCGGGGAACGCCGTGAAGAGTGCTCGCCATTCCGGCGCGACCGTGCTGCCGCTGCCCGGATCGGAGCGGAACGCGAGGTCGCACCAGAGGTTCGCGTGCTTCGCGAGCATCGCGCGCACGCTCGCAGGATCGGTGAACCCCGAGTGCGCCCACAGGATGCGCGCGGCGGGATCCTGGCGGAACAGTCGCTCGATCGCGTCGGCGTCGCCGTGCGCGTGCAGCACGAGCTTGTTCGCCCGCGCGAGCTCGACCGCGCGGCGCATCACCGGCAAATCGGCATCGGCCCCGAAGACGTGGAACTCGCCGATCGCGACGTAGCGGTGCCTGGCGAGACGGTCCTCGAGGAACGGGACCACGGTCGCATCGCGTACCCAGGTCGAGACGTCGGCGCGGGACCGGTAGGGCCGCAGCGACGGCAGGATCAGGTCGGGCGCGGCCTCGGCCAGTCGCTGGGTGCCGTCGTCGCCCGAGCTCGACACCAGCGCGCGGCGGATGCCCGCCTTGCGCAGCACGGCGATCGCTTCCTTCGGCGGCAGGTTCTCCCAGGCGTCGTGGCTGTAGTGGATGTGCGCGTCGAAGATCGGCAGCTCGGCGGCAACCGTCGGCGTGGCAACGAGCGCGAACGCGAGGGCGCTCGCAAGGAGGGCGCGGATCGTCATCGGGCGGCCTCTCGGGGCGACAGGCCGGGCGGGTCGCCCGGCAGAAGACGCAAGATTAGCGCGCCGCGCCCGAATGCGCGACTCGACGCGAAAGCGGGCTGCTAGACCTGCTGGGGCGCCCGGCCGTAGCGGTCGTCGAAGCGGACGATGTCGTCCTCGCCGACGTAGTCGCCGCACTGCACCTCGATCATCACCAGCGGCGCCGTGCCGGGGTTGGCGAGCCGGTGCTTGGTGTGCTTGGGGATGTAGGTCGACTCGTTGGGATTGACGGTGTACACGGCCTCGCCGCAGGTGACTTCGGCGAGGCCGCTCACCACC
>CAYQAF010000099.1:0-6879 GCA_964415375.1 uncultured Alcaligenaceae bacterium | reverse complement strand
GGCGTCGCCGAAGCAGACGGCGAGGTGGTGGGGCCCGCCGGCGGCGGCGTAGTCGGTGAGCCAGGCGCGGACGTCGCGGCGCGGCGTGATCTTGGCCTGCGGGGTTTCGGCCTGGGGCAGCGGGCCGAAGTCCGGGAAGTCCATGGCCGAGGCGAGGATTTCGTCACCGCCGTGCGCGAAGCCAAGCGCATGACCGATCTCGTGCTGTCCGTCGACGGGCTGGTGAAGTCTTTCGACGGCGTCCACGCCGTGCGCGGCGTGTCGTTCGACGTCGCCGCCGGGGAGCTCGTGGCGCTGATCGGGCCCAACGGCGCGGGCAAGACCACCTGCTTCAACTGCATCAACGGCCAGCTCGTGCCCGACGACGGCACGGTGACGCTCGCCGGCGTCGACATCACCGGACGCTCACCCCGCGCGATCGCGCTCGCCGGCGTGGGCCGCACGTTCCAGGTCGCCGCGACGTTCGCCTCGATGACGGTGCGCGAAAACATCGAGCTGGCACTCGCCTCGCACGCAGGCGAAGGCAATGCGCTGGCGGGCCGTGGCGCGGGTGCACGAGGCGCACAGGTCGACACCCTGCTGGCGCGCGCCGGCATCGAGGCGCTCGCCGACCGCCATTGCGGCACGCTGCCCTACGGCGACGTGAAGCGCGTCGAGCTCGCGCTTGCGCTCGCCGGCAACCCGAAACTCCTGCTAATGGACGAGCCGACCGCGGGGATGGCGCCGCGCGACCGCGGCACGCTGATGGCGGCGGCGGCCGACCTCGCGCGCCGTTCGCAGGTGGCGGTACTCTTCACCGAGCACGACATGGACGTCGTGTTCGGGCACGCCGACCGCGTGATCGTGATGGACCGTGGCCGGGTCATCGCCACCGGGGCGCCGGACGCCGTCCGCGCCGACGCCCGCGTGCAGGCCGTCTATCTCGGCAGCCCGGCGATCACGCCGTGAGCCGCGCGAAGCCCGCGGCGAGGTCGTCGATCAGATCACCCGGGTCCTCGAGGCCGATGTGGAGCCGGAGCACGGGACCTCCCGGCTCCCAGCGGGTTGCGGTCCGCACGCGCTCGGGCCACGTCGGGATGATCAGGCTCTCGAAGCCGCCCCAGCTCCAGCCCATGCCGAACAGGCGCATGCCGTCGAGCATCGCCGCGATGCGCTCGCGCGACACCGGGTTCAGCACGATGCTGAACAGGCCCGAGGCCAGGCGGAAGTCGCGCTTCCACAAGGCGTGGCCGCGCGCCCCGGGGAGTGCCGGGTAGAGCACCTCGCGCACCTCGGCGCGGGTGGCAAGCCACCGCGCCACCTCGAGCGCGCTCGCCTGGTGCCGCGCGAGGCGCGTGGGCAGCGTGCGCAACCCGCGCAGCGCCAGGAAGCAGTCGTCCACCGAGGCGGTGACACCCATGTCGGTCCACAGTCGATGGAGGGCTGGTGACGTCGCCTCGTTCGCGACGATCAGTCCGAGCAGCACGTCGGAATGTCCCCCGATGTACTTGGTCGCCGCGTGCACCGAGACGTCGACGCCGTGCCCGAACGCGCGGAACCCGAGCGGCGTCGCCCAGGTGTTGTCGAGCACTACCTTCGCGCCGCGCGCGTGGGCCTCCGCGGCGATCGCGGGGATGTCCTGGACCTCGAAGGTCAGCGATCCCGGCGACTCGGTGAAGACGATCGTCGTCGCCGGGCGCAGGAGTGCGGCGATGCCGGCGCCGACGAGCGGATCGTAGTAGGAGACGTCGATGCCGAAGCGCCTCAGGTGAAGGTCGCAGAAACGGCGCGTGGGCCCGTAGACCGAATCGACCATCAGCACATGGTCGCCCGGCTTGGCGAGTGCGAGCAGCGGCAGCGTCGTCGCCGTGAGGCCGGACGGGACGGCGAACGCTGCGTGGCCGCCTTCCAGCTGCGCGACCGCGGCCTGCAGGTCGGTGACCGTCGGCATGCCGTGCAGCCCGTAGGTCGGTTCCGGCGCAGCCCCGAGGGACGCGGCCTCGAGCGCGGCCATCGTCGGGAACAGAATCGTCGAGGCCCGGTAGATCGGCGTGTTGACCGCGCCGAGGTAGCGCGCCGGGTCACGCCCGAGGTGCCCGGCGAGCGTGGCCGGTGCGAGGCCGTCGCGATCGCTCCCGTTACTCACGTGACATCCCCCCCGCGCTGCCGAGCGCCGCACGGACCGCGTCGACCTGCGCCGCCAACGGTTCACGCACGTCGATGACGATCGCGTCGACGGGCGGCTCCAGCGTCGCGAACTGGCTCGCCAGCAGCGACGCCGGCATGTAGCGATGCCGGCGCGCCTCGATCCTGTGCGCGATCGTGGGCAGGTCCCCGGCGAGGTGCACGAAGCGCACGTCGCCGGCAGCCGCCAGCCGGTCGCGGTAGGCCTGCCGGAGCGCGGAGCAGGCGAGCACCGCGTGGCTGCCGGCCGCGTTCACCGCGCGAAGCTCGCCCGCGACGCGATCGAGCCATGGCCAGCGATCGTCGTCGGTGAGCGGCGTGCCGGCCGCCATCTTCGCGACATTCGCCGGCGGATGGAAGTCGTCGGCATCGAGAAACGTCCAGCCGAGACTCCCGGCGAGCGCCTGGCCGACGGTCGACTTGCCGCAGCCCGACACGCCCATCACCACCACGATCATCGTTCCACTCCCCGAACCGATGTCCCGATGCTACCAAACCCGATTCATGCGGCCCGTCGCGTGGCCACGAGCGCCGCCCCCACGATCAGCAGGGCGCCGACGAGCGTCCGCGGCGACGGCACCTCGTCCAACAGCAGCACCGCGAGCGCGATGCCGTAGACCGGCTCGAGCGTCGCAACGACGCTCGCCGTGTGCGCGGACACGCGCCGCAGGCTGCCGATGAACAGCGTGTGCGCGAGCGCGGTGCACAGGATGCCGAGCACGAGCAGGAGCATCACGTCGTGCATGGTGATCGCGGGCATGGTGGCAGCGCCTGCGACGACGAACGGCGCGAGCACGGCCGCGGCAATGGCGTTTTGCCACAGGGCCACGGCGACGGGCGCGTGCGTTGCCGCGTAGCGGCGGCTGCGCACCGCCAGCAGCGCAAACGTAAAGCCTGCGACGACACCCCAGAGCAGGCCCTGCACGGTCCGATCCTCCCAGGCGAAGCGCGGCACCAGCACGACCAGCCCGAGCGCGACCATCAGCGCGGTGATCGCCTCCATCCTGTGCCAGCGACGTCCGAGTATCACACGCTCGAGGACCAGCACGAACAGCGGGAACGACGCGAAGCCGAGCAGGCCGATCGCGATCGTCGAGACGCGGATCGCCTCGAAGAACGCCACCCAGTGCACCGCCAGAACGATGCCGTTGCCGGCGAGGCCGGCAACGAAGGGGGCCCGCTCCCGCCGCGCCGCGACCAATAGGCCGAGCGACGCCGCAGCGATCAGCGTGCGACCCAGCACGATCGCCACCGGCGACAGCGCGAGCCACTTGCCGAACAGTCCGGCGAAGCCGAACAGCAGCACCGCGCAGTGCAGCGCGACGAGCGCGGGAAGCGTCGGGGTGGGCATCGGGAGGGGCGTCCGCGCGCGGCCCCGGAGGTCCGGCAGTGCGCACGTCGCGACATTCTGCCATCGCAGCCATTAGAATCCCGGACAAGCCGCCGTTCGCCCTCCGGTGTCGATCGAGAAGCGGCCGAGAGGAGGAGCAGTCCATGCCCACGCCGTCGTCCGCCGGCGAAGTACTCGCAGCCGTCCGCGCCTCGCCCGGCCATCGGGTCAAGCTCGCCGTGTCCGACATCGATGGCGTGCTGCGCGGCAAATACGTGCACAAGGACAAGTTCGCGTCGGCGCTGGAAGGCGGCTTCGGCTTCTGCGACGTCGTCTACGGCTGGGACCTCAACGACCAGTGCTACGACAACACCACCGTGACCGGCTGGCACAAGGGCTATCCCGACGCGATCGCGCGCATCGATCTCGACACCCACCGCAACGTGCCGTGGGACGACGGCGTCGACTTCTTTCTCGCGAGCTTCGTTCGCAACGAGCGCGGCCGCGAGACGCCTCACCCGCTCGACCCGCGGCAGGTGCTGCGCCGGGTGATCGCGCGGGCCGCGAAGCTCGGTCTGGCGCCGATGTGCTCGCTGGAGTTCGAGTTCTTCAACTTCGCCGAGACGCCGCAGTCGTGGGCGGACAAGAAGGGCGTGGGTCCCGAGCCGATCACGCCCGGCATGTTCGGCTACTCGCTGCTGCGCGCCCACCACGCGAAGGACTACTTCAAGGCGCTGTTCTCGGAGATGGCGGCGTTCGGCGTGCCGATCGAGGGCCTGCACACCGAGACCGGACCGGGCGTCTACGAGGCCGCGATCGTCTACAGCGACGCGATGACCGCCGGCGACCGCGCGATCCTGTTCAAGGCGGGTACCAAGGAGATCGCGGCACGCTTCGGCATCATGCCGAGCTTCATGGCCAAGTGGAGCCAGAGCTACCCGGGCTGTTCCGGCCACGTGCACCAGAGCCTCGCCGACGGCAAGCGCAACGTGTTCTTCGACGCCAAGGGTCGCGCCGGGATGAGCAAGACCTTCGAGCGCTACCTGGCCGGGCAGATCGCCGTGCTGCTCGAGTTCGCGCCGATGTTCTGGCCGACGATCAACAGCTACAAGCGTCTGGTCGACGGCTTCTGGGCACCGGTCAAGCCGACCTGGGGCATCGACAACCGCACCGCGAGCTTCCGGGTGATCCCGGGGACAGCGAAGTCCACCCGCCTCGAAACGCGCTGCCCTGGCGCCGACGTCAATCCCTACCTCGCGCTCGCCGCCTGCATCGCCGCGGGCTTGCACGGCATCGAGAAGGCGATGAAGCTCTCGGCGGCCCCGATCCACGGCACGAACGTCGGCGCCGAGCAGGTTTCCCGCGCCCCGCGCACGCTGATCGAGACCACACGCGCGTTCCGCGCCTCCGACACCGCCCGCGACTGGTTTGGCGACGAGTTCGTCGACCACTTCGCCGCGACCCGCGAATGGGAGTGGCGACAGTGGCAGGACGCGGTGACCGACTGGGAGCTGAAGCGCTACTTCGAGATCATCTGATGGAGCGCCCGGGTCGCCTCTGCTCGTCGATTGCGCGTGCCGCGCTCGCAGCCCTGTGCGCGGCCATCCTCGCGCTCGCCGCGCCCGCGTGGGCCGCGAAGCTCAGGGTCGCCAGCGCGTTCGACCCGCAGACGCTGGACCCGCATGCGATCGCGCTGCTCTACCACTCGCGCATCAGCACCCAGGTCTACGAATCGTTCGTCAACCGCGACCGCGACTTCGCGCTCGAGCCCTCGCTCGCGATGTCGTGGCAGGCGGTCGACCCGCGCACGTGGCGCTTCCGCCTGCGGCCGAACGTGCGCTTCCACGACGGCACGCCGTTCACCGCCGACGACGCGGTGTTCTCGATCGAGCGCGCGCTCGCCAAGACGTCGCAGCGCGCTTTCCAATTGCGCGGCGTCACCGGCGCGCGCCGGGTCGACGACCTGACCGTCGACGTGCTGCTCGCGGCGCCGGACGCAGTGCTGCCCGAGAAGTTCCTGCTGATCGGCATGATGAGCAAGGCGTGGGCGACGCGCCATGGCGTGACGCTGCCGCAGGACTTCAACGCGAAGCAGGAGACGCACGCGGTCCGCAACGCCAACGGCACCGGGCCGTACCGGCTGGTCCGCTACGAACCGGACAATCGGCTGGTGCTCGCGGCCCACGAGGGCTGGTGGGGCCTGCGGGGCAACGTCGAGGAAGCGACCTGGCTCGTGATCCAGTCGGATGCGACACGACTCGCGGCCCTTGCCTCGGGCGAGGTCGACCTGCTGCTCGACCCGCCGTTCCAGGACGTGGCGAGGCTGAAGCGCGAGGGCCGCTTTCGGGTGATCGAGACCGCCGACATCGGCACCCAATACCTCGGTTTCGACCAGTGGCGCGCGGCGCCGGAGTTCTCCGACCTCAAGGGCCGCAACCCGTTCAAGGACCTGCGCGTGCGGCGCGCGATCGCGCACGCGATCGACGTCGACGCGATCGTCGCCAAGGTGCTGCGCGGGCAGGCGGCAGCCACGGGCTCGCACGTGTCGAAGCTCGTCGAGGGCTATGTGCCCGCGCTCGAGAAGCGCCTGCCCCACGACCCGGCGATGTCGCGCACGCTGCTCAGGGAAGCGGGCTACGCCGACGGCTTCGGCGTGACGCTCGACTGCGTGAACATCGCGTGGCGCGCGGCGGTGTGCCAGGCGATTGCCGGCATGCTCGCGCAGGTCGGCATCCGCGTCACCTTCCAGCCCAGCCCCGCACCGCAGTTCTTCCCGAAGCTCACGCAGGCCACGACCAGCTTCTTCGAGGTCGGCTGGTCGCCCGCGACCGACGCCTGGCCGCTGCTCAACGCGCTGGTGCGCTCGTTCGGCGAGGGCGGTCTCGGGGCG
Source organism: uncultured Alcaligenaceae bacterium (assembly GCA_964415375.1). Lineage (GTDB taxonomy): Bacteria > Pseudomonadota > Gammaproteobacteria > Burkholderiales > Casimicrobiaceae > VBCG01. The sequence continues at coordinate 496 of CAYQAF010000099.1, read as the reverse complement.
TTCAACGCGGGCCGCTACTCGAATCCGAAGCTCGATGCGATCATCGACGCGATCCGGGTCGAGCCGGACCTCACGCGGCGACGTCGACTCGTCGCCGACGCGCTCGCCATCGTGCACGCCGACCTGCCTTTGATTCCGCTCTACCGGCGCACGCTGGCGTGGGCGATGCGCCCGGCGGTCGACGCAGTCATCTGGCCCAACGACATTCTCGAACTTCGCTTCGTGCGGATTGAATAGGATGAAACGACCCCCACGCTCACTTCGTTCGCTGCCCCCCGAGGGGCTGACATGACGCTGCACCGTTTCGCCTTCCCCACCGCCATCCACTTCGGCGCGGGCGCCGCCTCGGCGGTCGGCCCGCACCTGCTCGAGCAAGGGCGACACCGGCCGCTGGTCGTCACCGACCGCATGCTCGCCGCGCTGCCGGTCGCCAGGCGCTTCGTCGACGGCCTGCGGCAGGTGGGCCTCGAGGTCGCGGTGTTCGACGGGGTGCACG
>CAYQAF010000098.1:0-6891 GCA_964415375.1 uncultured Alcaligenaceae bacterium | reverse complement strand
GAGCATCGCGCGGAGCTGCAGCGCCCACGGATCGTTCGCGCTGATCTCGAGGACCTCCCGGCACAGGACGTCCGCCGCCGCGAGATTGCCGGATTGCGCGAGTCCCGCCGCGCGCTCCAGCAGTGGCGCGGTACGCTCGACCAGCGCGTCATGCGCGGGCCCCCACTTGACGTAGATGCGCTCGCGGTGCGCGGCGAACTTCGCCGGATCGTGGTTCGCGCCGCCCGCCGCCCCCGAGTCGCCGGCATCGGCATGCCACTGGAACGATCCCAGCGGGACGAAGCGGAAACGTGCGCGCTGAGCGAGCTGCAGCATGAACTCCCAGTCCTCGAGGATTTCGAGGCCCTCGTCGAACCGGCAGCCGGCCTGGGCGAGCTCGCGCGCAAAAATCGTCGAGGAGAGGTGGATGAAGTTGCGCTCGTAGAGTTGCGCGAGCGAGAACGGTTGGCCGAACCACTCGACGTGCCCGTCGCGGAACACGCCTTTCGCGTACGACGTGACCACGCGCGCCTGCGGATCCTGCCCGGCAGCCGCGAGCAGCCCGGCCAGGTGGTCGGGGAGGAAGACGTCGTCGTCGTCGAGGAAGGTGATCCAGCGACCGCGCGCGGCGTCGAGCCCCGCGTTGGCTGCCGCAGCGCGCGGTAGTCGGCCCGTGCCCGTCACCAGGCGCAGCGCGTGCGGCCCGCAGGTGGGCGGCAGCGCCGGATGTGCGGGGCCGCAGGCGGCGACGACGAGCGCTTCGGCCGTCACACCGTGTTGCGAGGCGACCGACGCGAGCGCTGCGTCGAGCGTGGGCCGCGCCATGCTGCGCACGATCACGCTGACGTCGGGCGCGGTGGCGTCGCTCGTCGCCACGGTGGTCCGCTGCAGGGCGCGGACGTCAGCGCCGCAGCGCGGCGAGGCACGCCTCGCGCACCGCGTCGACGTCGCCGAGCCCGTTCACCTTGCGGTGCTTCGGCGCGCGCGCGTCGCGCTCGGCGGCCCACTTCGCGTAATAGTCGACCAGCGGCCGCGTCTGCGACTGGTAGACCTCGAGGCGCTTCTTCACCGTCTCCTCGCGGTCGTCGTCGCGCTGGATCAGGTCCTCGCCGGTCGCGTCGTCCTTGCCCGGCACCTGCGGCGGGTTGAACTTCACGTGGTACGTGCGGCCGGAGGCGGCGTGCACGCGGCGCCCGCTCATCCGCTCGACGATCGCGGCGTCGGGAACGTCGATCTCGAGCACGTAGTCGATCGCGACGTTCGACTCGCGCATCGCCTGCGCCTGCGGAATCGTGCGCGGGAAGCCGTCGAAGAGATAGCCGTTTGCGCAGTCGGGCTGCTGCAGGCGGTCCTTGACGAGCCCGATGATGATGTCGTCGGAGACGAGGCCGCCGCTGTCCATCACCTGCTTCGCCGCGAGCCCGAGCGGCGTGCCGGCTTTCACCGCGGCGCGCAGCATCTCGCCGGTCGAGATCTGCGGGATCCGGAACGCTGCCGTGACGAAGGCGGCCTGCGTTCCCTTGCCGGCACCCGGGGGTCCGAGCAGTATCAGGCGCATGATCGTGGCTCTCAGTGGTGGAAGGGCGCGCCGCGAATGCTGGTCTGTCGTGCCGTCGGCGCACTTCCTCGCGCCGTCGCGGTCGTCGCGTCCGGATTCTCGCCGCTCGTGCGGCGCACGGTCAAATTGCGCTCACGCCGGACGCGCAAGGTACAGCGCCCGCACGCGCTCGAGATCCTCGGGCGTGTCGACGCCGGGCGCCGGCGTGCCTTCGGTCACCTCGACGACGATCCGCTCGCCGTGCCAGAGCGCGCGCAGCTGCTCGAGCGCTTCGAAGCGCTCGAGCGGCGCCGGCGTCAGCGTCGGAAACCGGCGCAGGAAGCCGGCGCGGTAGGCATAAAGGCCATAGTGGCGGTAGATCGGCAGGCCCTCGGGCAGGCGGTCGGGCTGCCCACCTGCGCGGGAAGTGGCGAACGCGTCGCGCGCCCAGGGAATCGGCGCGCGGCTGAAGTAGAGCGCGAAGCCGGCACGATCGAGCACGACCTTGACCACGTTCGGATTGAACGCCTCGGCCGCGTCGTGGATCGGATGGCATGCGGTAGCGATCGCCGCGTCCGGACGGGACGCGAGGAGCGCAGCCATCCGCGCCACCAGCGCGGGCGCGAGGAGCGGCTCGTCGCCCTGGACGTTGACGACGATCGCGTCGTCGTCGAGCCCGAGCGCGATGGCCGCCTCGGCGAGCCTGTCCGTGCCGGTCGGGTGGTCGCCCCGCGTGAGGCAGGCGTCGACACCATGCGCACGCGCCGCGTCGGCGATGCGCGCGTCGTCGGTCGCGACCACCACCCGGGCGGCACCGCTGTCGCTCGCGTTCTCGGCGACGCGCACCACCATCGGCTTGCCCGCGATGTCGGCGAGCGGCTTGCCCGGCAGGCGCGTGGACGCGTAGCGGGCGGGAATCAGGACGGTGAACACGTTGCTTCAGTCCGCCTTGTGCATCGCCTCCACTTCCTCGGGCGTGAGCTTGCGCGCCTCGTCCTCGAGCAGCACCGGGATGCCGTCGCGGATCGGGTACGCGAGCCGCGCGCCCCGCGAGACAAGCTCCTGTCGCTCGCGGTCGTACACAAGCGGGCCCTTGGTGACCGGGCAGACCAGGATCTCAAGCAGCTTGGCGTCCATCGATGCGCTCCATGATCAGGGCGACGAGCGCGGGATCGATCACCGCGCGAATGTCGAGCGCGTGAAGGCGCGCGTCGGCGAAGCGGGCGCATTTTACCGCGTCCTTCGCCGTCATCACGACCGCGCTCGCTCCGGCGAAGTCGAGATCGGCCGGAACGAACGCGTGGTGGTCGGCAAAGGCGTGCGGCACGGCCTCGATGCCCATGCGCGCCAGCAGGTCGAAGAAGCGCCGCGGATTGCCCGTCCCCGCGACCGCGTGCACCGTGCCTTGCGGCCACGCGGACGGGTCGACGCGACGCGATGGGTCGGCAAGATTGCGCAACCCGGCGGGCACATGCGTCATCGTCGTGCGCCGCCCCCGAGTGTCGACCGTCGCGCGCTCGCGCGGCGTGCCAAGCGTCGCCAGCGTCACGACCGCGTCGGCGGCGTCGGCACGCGACCTCGGCTCGCGCAACGGTCCCGCGGGCAGCAGGCGGCCGTTGCCGAAGCCCCGGGTACCGTCGACGACGACGATCTCGACGTCGCGTGCGAGCGCATAGTGCTGCAGGCCGTCGTCGGCGAGGATCACGTCGCAGGACGGGTGCGTCGCGAGGAGCGCACGGGCTGCGGCGACGCGATCGCGCGCGACGACCACGGGCACGCCGGAGGCGGCAAGCAGCAACGGCTCGTCACCGACCTCGGCCGGGTCGTCGCCCGGCATCACTTCGCGTGGCGCGTCTCCGGCGGCACCGTAGCCGCGCGAAACGATGCCGGGACGCCGCCCCTCTGCCGCGAGCGCACTCGCAAGCGCGATCACGAGCGGCGTCTTGCCGGTGCCGCCGACGGTGACGTTGCCGACCACGACGACCGGAACCCGCACGCGCGTCGACGCGAGCACGCCGTGCCGGTACAAGATGCGGCGCAGCGCGACCAGGGGCGCGAACAGCCACGACAGCGGCAGGAGCAGCGCCGCGAGCGGGCCGAGCCGCGGCGCGTACCACGCGGCCTCGAGCCGTTGGCGAAGGCGCGCGCCCAGGGGCGTTCCCGGTCCTGCGGACTACTTCGCAGGCGCGGCGGATCCCGCGGGAGTCTGCGTCGCGAACGTGATCTGCACGAGTCCCGCCGCGCGGGCGGCTTCCATCACGTGGATCACCGACTGGTGCGTCGCGTTGGCATCGGCATTGATGACGATCACCGCGTCCTTCGCGTCACCCGCGGACTTGCGCAGCATGTCGGCGAGCGCCGGCACCGAGGTGAACGTGAACACCGCGCGGTCGATCACGTAGCGGCCCTGCGCGTCGATGCCGACGTTGACCTCCTTCGGCCGCTGCTTCGCCTGGTCGGCCTCGGCCTCGGGAAGCGTGATCTGCAGCTCGGCGACGCGCTGGTAGGTGGTCGTCACCATCAGGAAGATCAGGATGACGAGCAGGACGTCGATCAACGGAATGAAGTTGATCTCCGGCTCGTCCCGGTTCGCCACGCGGCGCAGGTTCATCGGCCTACCTGCGGTCGCCGTGCGCGAAGTCGACCAGCTTGATCGCCTGCTGCTCCATCTCGACGATCAGGCCATCCACCTTGGCGCGGAAGTAGCGGTAGAACATGAGGCTCGGGATCGCGACGATCAGGCCGAGCGCCGTGTTGTAGAGCGCGATCGAGATGCCGCGGGCGAGCTGGATCGGGTTGCTGCCGCTCGCGCTCTGCGAGCCGAAGATCTCGATCATGCCGATCACCGTGCCGAGCAGCCCAAGGAGCGGCGCGGCCGCGGCGAGCGTGCCGAGCGTCGGGAGGAAGCGCTCGAGGTCGTGCGTGACGACGCGGCCCACCTCCTCGATCGCCTCCTTCATCACCGGGCGCGGCGCCTTTACGTTGGCAAGGCCGGCAGCGAGGATCCGCCCGAGTGGGCCGCGCGCCGCGGTCTTCTTGAGGAGCTCCGGGGTCGCCCCCGCCTGGCGGAATTCGGCGAGCACTTGATCGACCATGCCCGCCGGCGCGACGACGGACTGGCGCAGCGACCAGATGCGCTCGAAGATCAGCGCGAGCGCGACGATCGACGCGATGATGAGCGGCCAGATCGGCCAGCCGGCGGCCTGAATGATGGACCACACGTGGGATTTGCTCCTCTCGACGGACGCGCGAAATGTAGCTTGGCGCGCCCTGTCAAGGCAAGGCGCGCCATCGGTGTTTTGCCTACGTTCCTCGGCGCGATGGCCGCGCCGGACCCTCGGCGAGCGTCGCCGCGACCGCGGCACCAACCAGCACGATCACCCACGAGACGTAGATCCAGACCAGGAACAGCGGCACGACCGCGAGCGCGCCGTAGACACGCCGGTAGCCGGGCGCGTGCGTCGCGTAGAGCATGAAGCCCCGTTTTCCCGCCTCGAAAGCAAGTGCCGCGACCAGCCCGCCGGCCAGCGCCGCGCGGAGCGGCACCCGTCGCGCAGGCAGGATCAGGTACAGCGCCGAGAACACGAGGGTGGCGAGCCCGATCGCCACCGGCAATTCGACCAACGCCAAGGCACCCTCGGCGTAGGGTGCCGCCTGCAGCGAGCGCTCGATCAGCCACCGCGTCGTGTGGACGGCGGCACCGATCGCCAGCACGGCGAACGGCACGCTGAGCCCGTAGACCAGCGCGCGCCGGGCGAGCGAGCGCGGCTCGCGCACCCGGAAGATCGCGTTGATCTCGCGCTCCACCGTCGCGATCAGCAGCACCGCGGTCACGACGACGAAGGCGATGCCGAGCCCCTGCAGGTCGCTCGCACGCGTCGTGAACCCCGCGAGGTAGGGGCGAACCGTGGATGCCGTACCGGGCAGCAGGTGCGCGAGCAGGAAGCCCTCGAGCGACGCGACCCACCGCTCGAACAGCGGATAGCGCGCGACGTACACGAACGCGACGGTGATGAGAGGCACGATGCCGAGCACCGTCGTGAACGACAGTGCGGCGACCGTGCGCACCAGGCCGACGCCGGAGAGCCGTCGGGCGACACGGGTGACGAAGGCAACGGCGCGTGCGGCGGCTGGCATCCGGTGCGAGGATCGAGAGGCAGGCACGAGCGACGCCTTGGCTCTCGGAGGCACGGTCTTGCCGTGTCACGAACTCGGCCGCCGAACCGGATTATCGCACCGACGCGGCGCCCTTCCCGCGGTGTATGGTGCGGGGAGCCGCGCCACCAATGCTTCAGCCGGGGGAACGCCCGCGCAGGTTCGGCGGTCCCCGACGCATGCCCCTGGAGATCACGATGAACACCGACGCCCATGACACCGCCGTGCTCGGCGGAGGCTGCTTCTGGTGCCTCGACGCCGTCTTTCGGGAACTCGCGGGCGTCGTCGGCGTCGAGTCCGGCTACGCGGGCGGCACGATGCCGAGCCCGAGCTACGAGGCGGTGTGCTCGGGACGCACCGGCCACGCCGAGGTCGTCCGAGTCACCTTCGATCCGTCGCAGGTGTCCTACGCCGACCTGCTGCGCGTGTTCTTCACGATCCACGACCCGACCACGCTGAACCGCCAGGGCAACGACGTCGGCACGCAGTACCGTTCGGTGATCTTCTGTGGGTCCGACGCCCAGCGCGAGACGGCGCGCGCGGTCGTCGACGAGATTGCAGCGGCCCGGCTCTGGCGAGGCCGCATCGTCACCGAAATCGCGGGCCCGGTCGAATTTCATCCTGCCGAGGCGGACCACCAGGACTACTTCGACCACAACCCCGGGCAGCCCTACTGCATGTTCATCGTCGCGCCCAAGGTCGCGAAGTTCCGCAAGGCATTCGCCGAGCGACTCAAGCGCCGCTAGGCAGACTCCGCGACGGCGGCGCACGATCGCCGGGCCGTCACTCGGGCGCGCCCCGGCCGGTGCGGCGCGCATACCACCCGCTCGCACCGAGGCAGGCACCGACGGCCCAGAACACGGGCACGAGGCCGAGCGACGTGCCGAGCGCCCCGAAGACCAGCGGCACCGCGACCGCCATCGACTGGATCAGCGACATCCGGACGCCGACGACCTCGCCGATGCGCCCCGGCGGCGCGTGCTCGTGGAGGAGCGACAGCACGACCGGCTGCCCGCTGCCCAGCCCGAGACCCAGCACGAACGACAGCGCGGCGAGTGCCCACGCACTTCCCACGAACGGGAACGCGAGGTACACGAACCCCGCGACTGCGAGCGCGATCATCAACACCCGCGCCTCCGCCACGTGGTGCGAGATCCACGGCATCGCGAGCCGCACGAGGAACGTCGCCGCAGCGAAGGCGGACAGGATCGCGCCGATCG
>CAYQAF010000097.1:0-6896 GCA_964415375.1 uncultured Alcaligenaceae bacterium | reverse complement strand
CGCGGCCGCGCACGACCCGCCGGCCCTGCAACGGCCCGCGTGTCTCGGTGACCACCGTGCGCTGCCGCTCGACGTGGTCGTCGTCGTGGAAGTAGATCACCACCCAGTCGCGCGTGCGGCCGAGCTCGTGGGCACGGGCCGTGTTGGAATAGAGCGCGGTGAAATGCCACGGCTCCCGATGCGCGTGCAGCACGGGCAGCCACGACTCTCCCGCGGGATTGAAGCGACGTGGCGCGATCGTCGGCAGGGCTCCCGCCTGCGCCTTGTCGCGGTACTCGCGGTCGACGTCGAGGAACACCGCGGCCGCCGGCTCGGGACCACCGTGCGCGACATCGGATGGGATCGTCCGTCGCACGAGCCCGGAACGGCCGAGGATGTCGGCGAGTGCCGCGCGAATCGCCGCCGCGCGCCTCGGACCGACACCCGGCACCGAGTCCAGGCGGCCGTCGTGGCTCGCCACCTCGAGTGCTTCCAGCGTCTCGACGCCGAGCGCGTCGTGGATCCGCTCCGCGAGCTCCGGGCCCACGCCCGGAACGGTCTGGAACAGCGCGGCCGGCTCGAGGCTGCCGCGCAGCCGGTCGAGCTGCGCCCAGCGCCCGGTCAGCAGGATCTCGGCGATTACGGCGGCGATGCCGCGCCCGATCCCGGGCAGCTCGTCCAGTCCGTCGCGGCCGCGATCGGCCAGGAGGTCGCGCACGCTCACCTGCAGGCGCTCGACCGTATCCGCGGCACGCCGGTAGGCGCCGACCCGGAACGGGTTCGCCTGCTGGGCGTGCAGCAGCTCGGCCATCTGCCGCAACCACTGCGCGATGCGCTCGTTCTCGGCAAGCGGCAGCGGCGGCTCCGGATCCATGACGACGCTCCTTGTCCTGGCCTCGAGTGGAACAGGTACCTCGAAACGTCGGGCGCGGCGCTGACCCCGGTCAAGGTGAGCGCATGTGGACGGTGCCAGCATGAACCGTCGCCGCGATGCCGCGGCATCTCGCAGCGTACGTGCTCGGTCCAGCCGGCACGAAGGTTGTCGCCGACTCGTTCGTGATGTCCGGCTCCGGAGCGTCCAGGAAGTCCAAGGTGCGATGGCCGCGCAAAGTCTCCTGCTGACCGACCTGTACGAGCTCACGATGCTCGAGGCCTACCGGGCCGAGGGCATGAACGGGGGCGCGACTTTCGAGTTCTTCGTCCGCACCATGCCGGCCGGACGCGGCTTCCTCGTGGCCGCGGGGCTCGCCCAACTCGTCGACTACCTGACGACGCTCCGCCCGGACCCGGACGACCTGGCCTGGCTCGCGGCGAGTGGCCACTTCGACGCCGGGTTCGTCGACTCGCTCTCCGACCTCACGTTCACCGGCGACGTCGACGCGATGCCCGAAGGTACGGTGTTCTTCGCCGACGAGCCCATCGTGCGCGTCACCGCGCCGCTGCGCGAGGCCCAGCTCGTCGAAAGCCGCGCGATCAACCTGCTGCACTTCGAGACGCTCGTCGCGAGCAAGGCGGTAAGGTGCGCGCTCGCGGCGCCCGGCCGCACGCTGGTCGACTTCGGCCTGCGCCGCGCGCACGGGGCCGAAGCCGGGCTGCTGTCGGCGCGGGCGACGTACCTCGCGGGATTCACCGGCACGGCGACCGTCGCGGCGGGCCGCGCGTTCGGCATCCCGGTGTTCGGCACGATGGCCCACTCCTACGTGCAGGCCCATGCCGACGAGGCGGGCGCGTTCGAGGCGTTCGTGCGCGCGCGCCCGCGCAACGCGACGTTGCTGATCGACACCTACGACACCGAGCGCGCCGCGCACAGGGTCGTGGCGCTCGCCCGCCGGCTCGCGGCCGAAGGCCTCGCGGTACAGGGCGTGCGCATCGACAGCGGCGACCTCGGCGCGCTCGCCGTGCGCGTGCGCGCGATCCTCGACGACGGCGGCTTTCCCGACATCACGATCTTCGCGAGCGGCAACCTCGACGAGTACCGGCTGCGCGACCTGGTCCGTGCCGGCGCGCCGATCGACGGTTTCGGCGTCGGCACGCGCGTCAACACGTCGGCGGACGCGCCGTACCTCGACTGCGGCTACAAGCTGCAGGAGTACGACGGCGTGCCGCGTCGCAAGCGCTCGGCGGCCAAGGCCACCTGGCCCGGCCGCAAGCAGGTCTGCCGCCGCATCGACGCGGAAGGACGATGGCAGGGCGACGTCGTGACGCTGGTCGACGACCCCGTCGATGGGACACCGCTGCTCCAGCCGGTGGTGCGAGGCGGCAGGCTCGTGACGGCGCTGCCCTCGCTCGAGGAATCGCGCGCGCGACTGCAGCGGGAACTCGGCTGGTTGCCCGCTGCTCTGAAGAGCATCGATCCCGTCGCGCCACCTGGACCCGAGATATCTCCTTCGCTCGTGCGACTCGCCGAGGCGATCGATGCCCGCACCTGACCCTCCGCTTCCGGCGATGGCCGCAAGCCCCGGCCTCGTGCCGGGCCCCGGCGATGCGCTCGTCGTCACCGACGTGCAGAACGACTTCGTGACCGGGACGCTGGCCGTGGCCGGCGGCGCGATGATCGTCGCGCCGCTCAACCGCGCGATCGAGTCGTTCCATGCGCGCGGCCTGCCCGTGGTGGCGATACGCGACTGGCATCCGCCGGCGCATTGCTCGTTCGTCGCGCAGGGTGGGCCGTGGCCCGAGCACTGCGTCCAGGGAAGCGCCGGAGCCGAGTTCGTACCGGGGCTTCGCTTCGGTCCCGGCGTGCTCGTCGTGAGCAAGGGCACCGATCCGGACGCCGAGGCGTATTCCGGCTTCAAGGGCACGACGCTCGCCGACCAACTCCGCGCGAGGAACGTGCGGCGGCTCTTCATCGGCGGCCTCGCCACGGACTACTGCATCCTGAACACCGTGCACGACGCCATCGACGCGGGCTTCGCCGCAGTCGTGCTGTCCGACGGCATCCGCGCGGTCGACGTGCATCCGGGCGACGGCGCGAAAGCCGAGGGCGAGATGCGGCGCGCGGGCGCGCGGTTCGCGCAAACCGGCGAGATCGTCGGGATGTCCGCCACACCGCGAAGCTAGCGCAGACCTGCGGGCGCCATGCCCTGGTCGCTCTCCCACTACCCGGCGTCGATGCGCAACCTGCCCGAGCCCGTGCTCGCGAAGGCGATCGAGATCGCGAACGCCCTGCTCGACGAGGGATACGAGGAAGGCCAGGCGATCCGCATGGCGATCGCCGCCGCCCGCAAGTGGGCGGCGCGCCACCCGGACGTGTGGCGCTGACGGCGCGCCATGCGAGCCGAGCGGGTCAACGCCGGGTGTCCGCGGTTCCGGGGCCCTGCCCAGCGGGCCGTAGCGCAATCACGTTGCCGACGGCCGCGAGGGCCACGCCGAGCACGCCGACCCACGTCCAGCGATAACCCTCGAACGCCGTGCTCACCAGCATCGCCACCACGGGCGTCGCCACGCCAACGAAGCTCGAAGGTCCCGGGCCTGCCCGCTTGAGCAGCGTGAGGTATGTCACGAACGCCACGATGCTCCCGAACACGGCGAGATAGAGGAGCGAGAGCACGTAGGGCGCGCGCGGGTCGAAGGTCCACGAGGCGCCGGCCGCGCCGGCCACGATCGCCACGACGAGCGCGCCGTAACCCATCCCCCACGCGGTGCTCGACAGCACGGGCAGCTGGTCGCGCTGCATGCGCATCGACACCAGGTTGCCGAGCGCGGCAATTGCCGGCGACGCGATCGCGAACGCGAGGCCGATGGCGTTCGCGCCACCCTCCCCGGCCGCGCGGAGTTCCGGCAGGAACAGCAGCGCGATGCCGGCCACGCCGAGCACGGCTCCGGCCAGCGTGCGCGCGGCGACCGGCGTGCCGAATGCCGCCCGCGCGCCGAAGGGCGTCATGAACACGATCGTCGAGAACACGACGGCGACGAGCCCGGAGGCGAGCCGCTGCTCCGCCTCGTAGACCGCGACGTAGTTGAGACCGAAGAAGGTGACGCCCTGCAGCGCCATCCAGGCGTGTGCCCGCCGCGGCAGTGCGAGCGAGCGCCCCGTCGCCGCGCACCACGCGGCGAGGAGCAGCGCGGCGAACGCGAAGCGGTAGGCGACCGAGACCTCCGGCGCGACGACGCCCAGCTGGAACTTGATCGCGAACCAGGTCGAGCCCCAGATCAGCGTGGGGATCACAAACAGCGGTCCGAGGCCCATCACGCCGCCCGCAGCGCGTCGACGATCGACAGCCGTGCGGCCCGCGCCGCGGGCAGAAATCCGCCGACGAAGCCCATCGCGATGGAGAACCCGAGCGAGGCCAGCACGATCTGCGGCGTGAGCGTGAACGCGAACGCGAGCTCGGCGAACGTCTGGAAGTTCGTGGTCGAGATCGTGATCACCTGCATGAACGACGCGGCGAGGAGGCCGAGGACGCCCCCCAGGAGCCCGAGCGCGAGCGCCTCGACGAGAAAGGCGGCGAGGACCGAACCGCGGGAGAAGCCGAGCGCGCGCAACGTGCCGATCTCCGCGGTGCGCGAGGCGACGCTCGCGTACATCGTGATCATCGCACCGATGACCGCCCCGATCGAGAAGATCACCGAGATCGAGGTGCCGAGAATGCTGATGAACTTGGCGAGCGTCTCGGACTGGTCGGCGTAGAAGCGGGCCTCGCGCTTCGCCTCGAGCGTGAGCCGCGGATCGGTCTCGATCTCCCGCTTCACCGCGTCGAATCGTCCGGGGTCCGCGAGCCGGAAGATCAGCGACGAGTAGGCGCCGCGCCGGAACGCCTGCAGCAACTGCTCGGCATCGCCCCAGATCTCGGAGTCGAAGGCCGTGCGGCCGGCGTCGAACACGCCGACGACCGTCCAGTCGCGGGAGGCAAAGCGCAGGGTCTCGCCGACGCCGGCGCCACGGAATCCTCCCGAGATGGCCCGGCCCGTCACGACCTCGGCGGTGCCGGGCCGGAACATCCGGCCCTCGACGAGACGGACCTGCGGGCGCAGTTCGATCCCGGCTTCCGTCACGCCGCGGATCGTCACGTTCGACGGCTTGCCGGTCTCGCGCTTGGGCAGGTTGATGAGCACCACCGGCTCCCTGGAAACCAGCCGGGTCCCGCGCGATCCGGTGGCGATGTCGGGCAGGCTCTCGACGATGCCCGCCTGCAGGCGGTCGATGCCGCTCTGCACCTCCGTCTGCGCCGAGCGTCGGATGACAACGACGTTGTCGGGCTGGCCCGTGGCGACCAGCGTTGCGCGCAGGCCGGCGGCAAGCATCAGCACCGTTGCGAACACGTAGACGACGAGCGCCATCCCGCCGGCAGTGAGGAACGTCGTGAGACGTCGCGCCGCGAGGTTTCTGAGGACGTAGGAGAGCGGAATGCCCACGGCATCAGGCGACGGCGCGCAGGCCCTCGACGATCGGCACCCGCGAGGCGTGCCACGCGGGCACGATCGCCGCGACGACGCCGACCGTGAGCGCCGCCGCGAGCTGCGCCAGCATCGTGCCCTCGGCGACGATGAACACGGGGAAGAGTGTGCCCACGGCCCCGGCGAAGACGGCTGCCACCGGAATCGTGAGCGCGATGCCGAGCAGGCCACCGGCAAGCGCGATCGCGAGCGACTCGGCCGCGATGAGCCCGGCGATGAACGCGCCCGGGAACCCGAGCGCCTTCAGCGTCGCGTACTCGGCATGGCGCTCGCGGGCGGTCATCGCCATCGTGTTGGCCATCACCGCCATGATGATGACGATCACCACGAACGACACTGCCCGGATCGCGAGCAGGATCGTCTCGGTCATCGCGATGAAGCCGAGCTGGAACGCCTTCTCCGTCTCGGTGAGCGTCTCGGCGAGCGAGTTGCGGAACGTGGCGTCGATCGCCGCGGAGACCTCCGCGGCACGCGCGGGATCGCGGATTCCGACGATGAAGACGCCGATCTGGTCCGCGCGGCGCGGGAAGCGCTGCTTGACGGTCTCGTTCAGGTAGCTCCAGTGGAAGAACATCGTCGACTCGTCGGTCGACTGCTCCGCGCCCGCGTAGATGCCGCGCAGCGTGAACGACCACGTGCCCGGGAAGATCGTGCCGCGCAGCGGGATCGTGTCGCCGACCTTCCAGCCGTACTCGGCCGCGAGCTTGCGGCCGACGATCGCCCCCGCCCGATCGGTGAGGAACGCCTTGCGCTCGTCGTCGGACAGCAGGAACTCGGGGTACATCGGCAGGTACGTCGCCGGATCGATCGCGAACTGCGGGAAGAAGTTGCGCTCGGTCACGTAGACGCCGCCGAACCAGTTCGCCCACGACACGCCCGCAACGCCGTCGACCTGGCGGATCTTCTGCGCGTAGCTGGTCGGCATCGGGAATACGAGCGACACCGCGTTGCGGGTCACGAGGCGCGTCGAGGAGCTCGCGTTCGCGCCCGCATACCAGGCGTCGACGACTGTGCGCAACAACCCGAAGGCCACGATCGCGACGACGATGCCCACGACGGTGAGCAGCGTGCGCAACTTGTGCCGGAGCGCGTTGCGGGCGACGAGCAGTGGAAAGAACACGGGAAGGCTCCACGCGGCCGACGCAGCGCGACGGGCGGCGTGCGATCAGCAGTTTACCCGAGGCCCTGCACCGCTCATCGGCGCGGCACGCTTCTTGCGCCACCGTTGCCCAACCGTCGCCGGCCAACTTCGTCCTGTGCGCCGCCATTCGCGCATCGACCTCACCGTGAACCACACCGTCTCCATCTTCGTTCGTGCCTCGTGCGGCCTGCGCCGCGCGGTCCCGATTGCCGCGCTCGCGCTCCTGCCGATCGCCGCCGCGGTCGCCGCCGAGGGACGCCACTCGCCACTGCCGGATGCCTCTGCGCCCTTCGGACCCATGGGCTGGGGGCTGGTCGTCACGCTGGGCCTGCTCGCGGTCGCCGCGGGCGCGTTCACGATGGGCCGGCCGAATCGCCCC
>CAYQAF010000096.1:0-6898 GCA_964415375.1 uncultured Alcaligenaceae bacterium | reverse complement strand
AGTCCGACCTGGCGGTGCTCAAGGCCGAGGCCGGCGACCTGCCGTCGATCACCTTCGGATCGCTCGACGCCGTGCAGGTCGGCGACGTGGTGCTGGCGATCGGCAACCCGTTCGGCTTCGGCAACACCGTGACCATGGGCATCGTCAGCGCGACCGGGCGCAACCATCTCGGCATCAACCGCTACGAGGACTTCATCCAGACGGACGCCGCCGTCAACCCCGGCAACTCCGGCGGGGCGCTGATCGACACCGCCGGGCGGCTGATCGGCATCAACAGCACGATCTACTCCCGCTCCGGCGGCTCGCTCGGCATCGGCTTCGCGATCCCGGTGTCGCTCGCGCGCGACGTGCTGGCGCAGATCATCGAGAAGGGCGAGGTCACGCGGGGCTGGTTCGGCATCGAGCCGCAGGACGTCGACGACGAGATCGCGCGGGTGCTGTCGCTGCCGCGCTCCGAGGGCGTGCTGATTCGCGGCGTGCAGCGCGGCGGGCCGGCCGAACGCGCTGGCATGCAGGTGGGTGACGTGGTGCTCGACGTCGCGGGTCGCGCGACGCGCGACACGCCGGCGCTCCTGACCAGGATCGCCGAGCTCCCACCGGGCTCGAGCGCCAAGGTGACGGTGCTGCGCGACGCAAAGCCGCTGTTGCTCGACGTGTCCGTCGGCAAGCGGCCGCGCGCGACTTAGGGCTCCGCGCCCGTCGCGGGTCCGCCGGCGCCTTCGCCCTCGGCCGCGCGCTGCGGTGGCGAGACGAAGCGGGCGACGAACAGCCCCACCTCGTAGAGCAGCCACAGCGGGATCGCGAGCAGCAGTTGGCTGATCACGTCGGGCGGCGTGAAGATCGCGCCGAGCACGAACGCGCCGACGACGATGTACGGCCGCGCCGCCTTGAGCTTGTCGAGGCCGACGATGCCCAGGCGGACCAGCACGACGACGACCACCGGCGTCTCGAAGGTGAGGCCGAATGCGATGAACATCGTGAGCACGAACGACAGGTACTTGTCGATGTCCGTCATCATCTGCACGCCGGCCGGCGCGTAGCTCGCGAAGAAGCCGAACGCGACCGGGAAGACGACGAAGTAGGCGAACGACATCCCCACGAGGAAGAACAGGAAGCTGGTGACGATCACCGGCAGCGCGAGGCGCTTCTCGTGCTGGTAGAGGCCCGGGGCGACGAACGCCCAGGCCTGGTAGAGCACGTAGGGCAGCGCGACGACGAAGCCCGTCATCAGCGTCACCTTGAGCGGCACGAGGAAGGTGCCGGTGACGTCGGTGGCGATCATCGTCGCGCCCGCGGGCAGCGCCGCGAGCAGCGGCTTCGCCAGGACCGCGTAGATCTCCTTCGCCCACGGGATCATCACCAGCGTCAGCACGACGACCGCGATGATCGCGCGCAGCAGCCGGTCGCGCAGCTCGACCAGGTGCGAGATGAAGGTTTCCTGCGGCTCGGGCGTATCGGCCATCGGTTCCGGGCGCATGGCGCCCGGTCAGATCCTGTCGAAGCCGGGCAGGCTCGCCTGGCGTGCCGGCGGTTCGGGCTCGGCCGGCGGGCTCGCCGCTGCGGGTGACGTTTCAGCCGGCGGCTCGACGAGCGGCGGCAGTGTCGCCGCACCCGCGGCCGCCGCGCCCACGTCGGCGAGCTCCTTCTCGACCGCGCGGGCGCCGGTCTCGAAGTCACGAACGGCGGACGTCATCGAGGTCTCGATCTCGCGCGCCGCGCCCTGCACCTGCTGCTGCAGCTTCTTCAGCTCGTCGAGCTCCATCTCGCGACTGATGTCCGCCTTGACGTCGTTCACGTAGCGCTGCAGGCGACCGAACAGGTGGCCCATCGTGCGCGCGGCCTTGGGCAGACGGTCGGGGCCTAGCACGATCAGCGCCACGACGGCGATGAGCGTCAGTTCGGAGAAGCCGATATCGAACATCGGGGGGTGGGGGACGGGTACGCAGGCGCAACAACAGGCGGCACCGGCACGCCGCCGGTCGGTCCGGTCGCGGCGGGAGACGACCGCTCGGCCGGTGCGCGCGCGAGCGTCAGGTCCGGGTCGAGGATTCCTTCTTGACCTCGCCCTCGATCGTGCGCCCGGCGATCTGGGAGGGCTCGTCGTCCTTGCCGGCGGTCGCCGCGTCGTCGCCGGTCTTCATGCCTTCCTTGAAGCCCTTGACGGCGCCGCCCAAGTCCTGGCCGATGTTGCGCAGCTTCTTCGTGCCGAAGATCAGCACCACGACGAGAAGCACGATCAGCCAATGCCAGATGCTAAACGATCCCATGTCAGTCTCCTTGTGATCCCTTCCGCACGATCATCGGGCCCAGCGGGTCCGGTCCTCCGATCACGTGGATGTGGATGTGCATCACTTCCTGCCGGCCGACCCGGCCCGTATTCACGATCGTGCGGAAGCCGTCGGTCGCGCCCTGCTCCCTGGCCAGCCGGCCCGCGATGGCCATCATCCGCCCCAGCACCGGCTCGTGCGCGCCAGTCGCGTCGTAGAGCGTCGGCACGTGAACCTTCGGAATCATGAGCAAGTGCACGGGGGCGATGGGGCTGATGTCGTGGAAGGCGACGATCGAATCGTCCTCGTAGACCTTGCGGCTCGGGATCTCTCCGCGAGCAATCTTGCAGAAAATGCAGTTCGGATCGTGCTGCATGCCGTTTCCTCAGCGGCCGCGCGCGGCCAGCCGCGCGTCGATCGCCGCCTTGAGCGCGTCCGGCTCGTCGGTGCCGATCATCACCGCCCGCCCGCCCCGGACCTCGAGGCGCACCGCGTGGCGACCGGCGACATTGTAAAGCCATCCGGAGGGGGTCCAGCGAATGCCGTATCCCCACCACGCCCGGGTCCGCACGACTTCGGCGCGCACCACCGCGGCCACCGGAATCTCCTTGCTAATCAGTCCGATGCCGAATACGGCCCGGATCCGGTCCGGTTCCACGGTCACTCCGAGGCGATAGAACAGCAGGAACGCAAGACCGAGCGTCGCGTAAACCGCGACCATCGCCCAAGGCGCCGACGCGCGCGTATCGTTCGACACCGACAGCATGGCGACGGTTGCAAGTCCGAGGCCGAGCGCCGTGCCGACCGCCATCGGCCAGCCGAACTGGCTGTGCGAGTACACCCCCTATCGGGCCGCGAGCCGTGGCTAGCGCCGGCGCGAGGCCTTTTCGGTGAGGCCGGACTTGCCGTGACGCCGGGCCAGTTCGCGCAGCACGTCGTCGGGCGAAAGACCGTGCCTCGCGAGCAGCACGAGGCAGTGGAACCAGAGGTCCGCGACCTCGTACGTGATCTTCGAGGGATCGGCGTCCTTGCCGGCCATCACGACTTCCGTGGCCTCCTCGCCGATCTTCTTCAGGATCGCGTCGCCGCCGCGCGCGAACAGCGACGCCACGTAGGAGCCGGCGGGCTCGGAGTCCTTGCGCGACTCGATCGTTGCCGCCACCTCGGCGAGCACGCCTGCAAGGGCAGGGTCAGGAAGGGTCATGGCCGTAGATCGCCTGGGGGTCTTTCAGCACCGGGTCGGCGTCCTGCCAGCGACCGTCGGCGTAGCGTTTGTGGAAGCAATGTTCGCGCCCGGTGTGGCAGGCAATGCCGCCGGCCTGGTCCACCCGGAGCAGGATCGCGTCGTCGTCGCAATCGAGCCGGATCTCGCGCACCGACTGCACGTGGCCGGACGATTCGCCCTTCTTCCAGAGCTTGCGGCGCGAACGCGACCAGTAATGCGCGAAGCCGGTGTCGACGGTCGCGGCAAGCGCCTCGCGGTTCATCCAGGCGAGCGTGAGCACGCGGCCGCTGCGCGCCTCCTGCGCGATCGCCGGCACGAGTCCGTCCGCGTTCCAGCGGACCTGGTCGAGGTAGCTCATCGCCAATCCGTCACTCGCGGACCTCGATGCCCGCGGCCTTCATCGCCGCCTTCGCCTGCCCGATCGTGTACTCGCCGTAGTGGAAGATCGACGCCGCGAGCACCGCGTCGGCGCCGCCGGCGACGATGCCGTCCACTAGGTCGGCCAGCCGGCCGACGCCCCCCGAGGCGATCACGGGAACGTCCACCGCTTCCACCACCGCGCGCGTGAGCTTCAGGTCGAAGCCGGACCGTGCGCCGTCACGATCCATGCTGGTGAGCAGGATCTCTCCGGCGCCGCGTGCCACGACGTCGGCCGCCCAGGCCACCGCGTCGATGCCGGTGGGCGTGCGGCCGCCGTGGATGTAGACCTGCCAGGCATCCACCGCGCACTGCTTCGCGTCGATCGCCGCGACGATGCACTGCGATCCGAATCGCGCCGCGGCCTGGTCGAACAGGTCGGGATTGCCCACGCCTGCGGTGTTGATGCTCACCTTGTCGGCACCCGCGTTGAGGAGCGCGCGAATGTCGTCGACCGAGTTGACGCCACCCCCGACGGTGAGGGGAATGAACACCTGGTCGGCGACCTTCCCGATCATGTCGTAGAGCAGGCCGCGCGTCTCGATGCTGGCCCGGATGTCGAGGAACGCAAGCTCGTCCGCGCCCTGCTCGTCGTAGCGACGCGCGACCTCCACCGGGTCGCCCGCGTCGCGCAGGTTCACGAAGTTCACGCCCTTGACCACGCGGCCTTCCGCGATGTCCAGGCAGGGGATGATGCGCTTGGCCAGCATGGCGACGAACGAGCCGGGAGCGGCGCCCTAGGGCTTCCCGGCCGCCTTCTGCGCGTCCTTGAAGTCGAACGTGCCCTCGTAGAGCGCGCGTCCGGCAATCGCGCCGATGATGCCGTCGGCCTCGTGCTTCGCCAACGCCTCGATATCGGCGAGCGAGGCAATCCCCCCCGACGCGATCACCGGAGCCTTGATCGCGCGCGCGAGCCGCACGGTGGCCTCGATGTTCACGCCGGTCATCATGCCGTCGCGGCCGATGTCGGTGTAGATGATCGCCTCCACGCCGTAGTCCTCGAACTTGCGCGCGAGGTCGACGACGTCGTGGCCGGTCATCTTCGACCAGCCGTCGGTCGCGACCTTGCCGTCGCGGGCATCCAGCCCGACGATGATGTGCCCCGGGAACGCGTAGCAGGCGTCGTGCAGGAAGCCGGGGTTCTTGACGGCCGCGGTGCCGATCACCACGTAGCTGATGCCGTCGTCGAGGTAGCGCTCGATCGTGTCGAGGTCGCGGATGCCGCCGCCCAGCTGCACCGGGATCTCCTCGCCCACGACGGCGGTGATCTCCCGGATTGCGAGCTCGTTCTTCGGAACGCCGGCGACTGCGCCGTTCAGGTCGACGAGGTGCAGTCGCTTCGCGCCCTGTTCCAGCCAGTGCTGGGCCATTGCCGCGGGATCCTCGGAGAACACGGTGGCCGTGTGCATTTCCCCCTGCCTCAGGCGAACGCAGTTGCCGTCCTTGATGTCGATCGCGGGAATGATCTGCATGGCGTGGTCGTGACTTAGAGGGGTCGTACGGGGCGGCGCGGCGCGCAGTCCCCTGGAACGCTTCGCGCCGTCAGGCGCGCCCGTCCCAGTTCACGAAATTGGCGAGGAGCTGCAGTCCGGCGCGGTGGCTCTTTTCCGGGTGGAACTGCACGGCAAAAATAGTAGCCCGCGCTATCGCGCAAGTAAACGGCGTCGGGTACTCCGTGGTGCCCGCCGTGAGCGCCGGGTCGTCCGGAACGGGATGGTAGCTGTGGGCGAAGTAGAAGCGCGACCCGTCGGCGATGCCCTGCCAGAGCGGGTGTGCCCGCGTCTGGTGCACCCGGCTCCAGCCCATGTGCGGCACCTTGAGCCGCTCGCCCCGCGCCGTGCGCATCGCCATGTCCCGGAAGCGCACGACGCGGCCCGGCAGCACGCCGAGCCCCTCGGTGGGTCCCTCCTCGCTCGCGTCGAAGAGCATCTGCAGGCCGAGGCAGATGCCGAGGAACGGGCGGTCGCCGAGCACGTCCCGCACGACGCCGGCAAGCCCGCTGTCGTGGAGGCAGCGCATGCAGTCGGGCATCGCGCTCTGTCCGGGAAGCACGACGCGCTCCGCGGCGCGGATCACCGCCGGGTCGCCGGACACGACGATCTCGCGCTCCGGCGCGACGTGCGCGAGCGCCTTCGCGACCGAGCGCAGGTTGCCCATCCCGTAGTCGACGACGGCGATCGCGCTCATGGAGACGTCCGCGGCCAGGTTCCCGACGTGCGGTTCGCCGTCAGAGGCTGCCTTTGGTCGATGGCACGACGCCCGCGGCGCGCGGGTCGCGTGCGACGGCCATCCGCAACGCCCGTCCGAAGGCCTTGAACACCGTCTCGGCCTGGTGGTGCGCGTTCTGCCCGCGCAGCCCGTCGACGTGCAGCGTGACCAGCCCGTGATTGGCGAAGCCCTGGAAGAACTCGTGCACGAGGTCGACGTCGAACGTGCCGATCATCGCCCGCGTGAACGGCACGTGGAACTCGAGTCCCGGCCGGCCCGACAGGTCGATGACGACGCGCGCGAGGGCCTCGTCGAGCGGCACGTAGGCGTGGCCGTAGCGGACGAGTCCCGCCTTGTCTCCCACCGCCTGGCGGAACGCCTGCCCCATCGTGATGCCGACGTCCTCGACCGTATGGTGCGCGTCGATGTGCAGGTCGCCCTCGGCGCGCACGTTCAGGTCGGTCATGCCGTGCCGCGCGACCTGGTCGAGCATGTGGTCGAGGAACGGCACGCCCGTGGCAAGGCTCGCGCGGCCCGAGCCATCGAGGTTCCATTCGACGGCGATGCGGGTCTCGGCGGTGTCGCGCTTCACCGATGCGGTGCGCGTGGCGGGTGCGGGAGCGATCATGGTCGGGCGGCGAGCGCGCGAAGGAGGGTGTCGTTCTCGGCAGGCGTGCCGACGGTGATCCGCAGGCAGTGCGTCGTGAGCGGGTGGTGGCCGTGCAGGTTCTTGACCAGCACGCCCCCAGCACGCAGGTCGGCAGCGACGCGCGGCGCATCC
>CAYQAF010000095.1:0-6907 GCA_964415375.1 uncultured Alcaligenaceae bacterium | reverse complement strand
TCTTGATCGTCAGCGGGGCCTCCGACGAGGTTTCGATCGAACCACGCCAGTGATAAATTGATTGGACCGGCGCGCCGACCGAGACGCACGCGGCGAGCCGGGTTTCGACGAGCGAGCGCCCGAGCGCATCCGCGGCGCCGCGGTCGGGCAACGTGGTCAACACGAGTACGTGCGGCAAGGAGCCTCGATGCGGTTCGTGGTTTTGGCGATTCTACTGGGATTCCCCGCGCTCGATCTCTACGCGACGCTGCGCTTCTCGACGTGGACCGGGGTGCCGGTCTGGATCTGGCTTGGCATCTCGGTCGCGTCCGGGCTGCTGCTCCTGCGCAACGAGCGCAGCGCGTTTCGCGCCCGCACGGTGGCCGCGCTGCACGGCGAGGAGCCACTGCTGCGGGGCATCGTCGACAGCGGCCGCAAGGTGCTCGCCGGGCTCCTGCTGCTCATGCCCGGCATTGCGAGCGACCTGATCGCGCTCGCGCTGCTGCTGCTCCCGCTCAACCTCGGCAGCCGCTTCGGGCCGCAGCCCGCGGCCGCCGGGCGCTCGCGCGCCAGCGGTGGTGCCGAGGCGATCGAAGGCTCGTACCGGCGCGTCGACTAGTTGCCCCTCCTCGGGCACAGGCTGTTGACAAGCGTCGCGAGGAGATCGGGATGCGAGGCGCGAAGGGGCGAGAAACCGCAACGTACATGGACGTACGTGAGGATTTCGAGCCCCTGAGCAACAAAGCAGATCGACCCCGCAGCAGCTTTGCAACAGCCTGCTCTAGCCTTTCATGCGGTCGATGAGCGTCGGCTGGCTCTTGCGGGCGTTGGCGTGCGCCCACAGCATGAGCGCGACGCCCCCGACGATCATGGGCAGGGACAGCCACTGCCCCATCGTCAGCCCGCCTGCTAGATAGCCCAGGAACCCGTCGGGCTCCCGCGCGAACTCCGCCACGAACCGAAACACGCCGTAGCCGAGCAGGAACAGACCCGAGGGCGCCCCCATCGGACGGCGCCGACCCGTGTACCACCAGAGGATCGCGAACAGCAGCAACCCCTCGAGTGCGAACTGGTACAGCTGCGAGGGATGGCGCGCGAGGGCGTCGACCTGCGGGAACACCATGCCCCACGGGCCGTCGGTGGCGCGGCCCCAGAGCTCGCCGTTGATGAAGTTGCCGAGGCGTCCCGCGGCGAGCCCGAGCGGCACCAGCGGGGCGACGAAGTCGGTGACGTCGAGCCAGCGCTTCTCGCGCCGCCGCGCGAACAGCCACAGCGCGACGAGCACGCCGAGGAAGCCGCCGTGGAAGCTCATCCCGCCGCTCCACACCGCCAACGCCTCGAGCGGGTGCTGCAGGTAATGGAGCGGCTTGTAGAACAGCACGTAGCCGAGCCGGCCGCCGAGGATCACCCCGAACACGCCGTAGAACAGCATGTCGTCGATATCCCGCGGGTGCCAGCCGGTGAGCAGGTTTTGCCGCGCCCGGTACTTGCCGAGCACGACGAACAGCACGAAAGCGACGAGGTACATGAGCCCGTACCACCGCACCGCCACGGGACCGATTGCGAACGCGACGGGATCGAATTGCGGATGGACGAGCATGCGAGGAGCGCGATCTCTAGGCTGCGCTAGAATCGCGGCATTGTACGACAGCCCCTCGGGCGCACGCCGCCGCCCGCCGTGGCGCATGGAGCCCACCGAGCATGTCCGACAACCGCCGCTCCCGCCTGATTACCCAGGGCATCGCCCGATCGCCCAACCGCGCAATGCTGCGCGCCGTCGGCTTCGGCGACGGCGACTTCGAGAAGCCGATCGTCGGCGTGGCCAACGGCCACTCGACGATGAACCCGTGCAACGCCGGCATCCAGCCGCTGGTCGACCGCGCGATGGCGGCGCTCAAGGGGGCCGGGGCGATGCCGCAGGTGTTCGGCATACCGACGGTCACCGACGGCATCGGCATGGGCACCGAGGGCATGAAGTACTCGCTCGTGTCGCGCGAGGTGATTGCCGACGCGATCGAGACGTCGGTGAACGGGCAGTGCATGGACGGCGTGCTGGTCGTCGGCGGCTGCGACAAGAACATGCCGGGCGGCATGATCGCCATGGCGCGCATCAACGTGCCGGGCATCTTCGTCTACGCCGGCACGATCAGGCCGGGCGAGTGGAAGGGCCAGACGCTCACGATCGTCTCGCCGTTCGAGGCGGTGGGCGCGTTCACTGCCGGCAAGATGTCGAAGGAGGACTACGACGGCATCGAGCGCAACGCCTGTCCGAGCGTCGGCGCGTGCGGCGGCATGTATACGGCAAACACGATGTCCTCGTCGTTCGAGGCGCTCGGCATGAGCGTGCTAGGCAGCTCGCAGATGGCCTCGCCGGACCCCGAGAAGGCCGACTCGGCGGCGGAATCCGCGACGGTGCTGGTCGAGGCGATCCGGCGCGACCTGAAGCCGCGCGACATCATCACGCGCAAGTCGATCGAGAACGCGATCTCGCTGGTGATGGCGACCGGCGGGTCGACGAACGCGGTGCTGCACTTCCTCGCGATTGCGCACGCGGCCGAGGTGCCGTGGACGATCGACGACTTCGAGACGATCAGGAAGCGCGTGCCGGTGCTGTGCGACCTGAAGCCCTCGGGACGGTTCGTCGCCACCGACTTCCACCGCGCCGGCGGCGTCCCGCAGGTGCTGAAGATGCTGCTCGTCCACGGCCTGCTGCACGGCGACTGCATGACGATCACCGGGCGCACGATCGCCGAGGAGCTCGCGTCCGTGCCGGACACGCCGCGCACGGACCAGGAGGTGATCCGGCCGTGGAGCAACCCGATGTATGCGCACGGTCACCTCGCGATCCTGCACGGCAACCTGGCGACTGAAGGCTGCGTGGCCAAGATCACCGGACTCAAGAATCCGTCGATCACCGGGCCCGCGCGCGTGTTCGATTCCGAGCCGCAGGTCATGGAGGCGATCCTCGCGAAGCAGATCAAGCCGGGCGACGTCGTCGTGATCCGCTACGAGGGGCCGAAGGGCGGGCCCGGCATGCAGGAGATGCTCGCGCCGACCTCGGCGATCATCGGGCAGGGACTGGGCGAGTCGGTCGGGCTCATCACCGACGGCCGCTTTTCCGGCGGCACCTGGGGCATGGTCGTCGGCCACGTCGCGCCGGAGGCGCAGGTCGGCGGCACGATCGCGCTGGTGAAGGAGGGCGACTCGATCACGATCGATGCGCACCGCCTGCTGATCCAGTTGAACGTCGACGACGCCGAGCTCGCGCGGCGCCGCGCCGCGTGGATGCCGCCGGCACCGCGGTACACGCGCGGCCTGCTCGCCACGTACACGCGGCTCGTGTCCACGGCGAGCCTCGGCGCGGTCACCGACCCGACCGACTGACACGGTCGACATGGCCCGCGTCGAACTGCTCCACGTTCTCCTGCGCATCGGGTCGATCGCCGCGGTCGCGTACGCGTCCCTCGCGCTGGCCGACGCGCCGTCGAGGCCGCCCCTCGTGCCGCCGGAACGCGCGGCGCAGCCGGTCGCGTCGGTGCCGCTGGCCAACCCCGGCTTCGAGTCCGCCGCGCCCGGCAGGCTCGGCGCGCCGGACGGCTGGTGGGGGATCCAGCACGCCGGGCCGCTGTCCTACACGTTCACGCCCGACACGGACGCACCGCGCTCCGGCGGCAGGTCGCTGCGCATCGACAACGTCGGCCCGGAGCCGTTCGGCACGCTCTATCAGGTCGTGCCCGCCGCGTCGCTGCGCGGCAAGACGCTGCGCTTCTCCGCCTGGCTCAGGACGCGCGACGCGAAGGGCAACGTCTACGGTACCGGCGCGGGCCTCAAGCTGCAGTCGATGCGCGGCGGCTACATCGTCGACCACGTGCACATGCGCATGGACGGGGTCGGCGGCACCACCGACTGGGCCCGGTACGAGGTGCACCTCAAGGTCGCCAACGCCGTCTACCAGAGCGAGGTCGGCGTGAACCTGTTCGGGCCCGGGGCGGTGTGGATCGACGACGTCGCGCTCGACGTGGTCGAGCCCGCGTCTCCTCCCGCCGCGCCGACCACGGCGCCCGGCGCCGCGAAGCCCGGGCTGCAGCGGGTCCATCCCTAGGCCTCGGCGGCGAGACGCGAGCCCATGCGGGACGACCCCACGCGCCGCACCATGAGCCCGTCCCGACGCACCTTCGTCTTCGGCGCCCTCGCGCTGCCCGCGGCGATCGCCGGCTGCGCCTCCAGCGGCGGCGGCGAGGTGAGCCGCGCGCAGTCCCCCGTCGTCGCCCCTGCCCCGCAGCATCGCATCGGCGACCAGTGGGTCTACCGTGTCGACCAGGTGTTCCGCAACGCGCCGGACTACACCGAAACGCACCAGGTCACGGGCGTCGACGGCGGCGGCGTCACGGTGCGCGTGACCGCCCAGATCGGCAGCATCGCCGTCGACCGCGTCGAGAGGTGGCCGGCACCCGGGCTCGTCGAGCAAGGCACGCTGCTCGACATCGAGACACGCCGCTTCGCCGAGCCGCTGGTGCGCTGGCGGTTTCCGCTGGCCGGCGGCGCGAGCTGGAACCAGTGGGTCGACCAGGTCAACGAGACCGGCGGCACGCGCGGCAGGATCAACCGCTACGTGCGCGTGGCCGGCAGCGACAGCGTGGTCACGCCCGCGGGCACGTTCGACGCGTTGCGCATGTTCGTGATCATGCGCCTCGACGACGAGGACGCGTTCCGGCACGCGACCGAGGTCAGGCACATCGTCTGGTACGCGCCGGCGGTACGCGCGACGGTGCGCGAGGAGCGGCGCGCGGAGTACCGCGAGAAGGGCAGCGGCCGCGACGCCTTCGCGAACATACCGGTGCAAAACGAGCTCGCCGAGCTCGTATCGTTCACGCCCGGCCGCTGATGCCGCGGCCGCGCGGCATCGGGCGCGCGGCGAAGGTCGTCTCGCGAGCCCGAACTTCAGTCAAGCCCGAGCCGCTGCCAGATCGTGGTCGTGAGCGACGCCTGGTTCAGCGTGTAGAAGTGCAGTCCCGGGGCGCCGCCCTCGAGCAGGCTCTCGCACAGCCCGGTCACGACGTCGAGGCCGAACGCGCGCACCGAGGCGACGTCGTCCCCGTAGCTCTCCATCTGGCGCCGGATCCAGCGCGGGATTTCGGCGCCGCAGGCGTCGGAGAAACGCGCGAGCTTGCTGAAGCTCCCGATCGGCATGATCCCCGGCACGATGGGCACCTCGATGCCGCGCGCCGCGGCGACGTCGGCGAAATGCCAGTAGGCGTCCGCGTTGAAGAAGTACTGGGTGATCGCCGAGTCCGCGCCCGCGTCGATCTTGCGCTTGAAGTTGTCGAGGTCGTCCTGCGCCGAGCGCGCCTGCGGGTGGACCTCGGGATAGGCGGCGACGTCGATGTGGAACCAGTCCCCGGTCTCGTCGCGGATGAACGCGACCAGCTCGCTCGCGTAGCGGAACTCGCCCACGTCGGCCGACCCCGACGGCAGGTCGCCGCGCAGCGCAACCAGGTGGCGGATGCCCTCGCCGCGGTACTGCGCGAGCACGGCGCGGATGCTCTCGCGCGTGCCGCCGATGCACGACAGG
The DNA here is from genome assembly GCA_964415375.1 of uncultured Alcaligenaceae bacterium. Classification (GTDB taxonomy): domain Bacteria; phylum Pseudomonadota; class Gammaproteobacteria; order Burkholderiales; family Casimicrobiaceae; genus VBCG01. Next base: position 1,356 of record CAYQAF010000095.1, on the reverse strand, counting down.
TGCGGGGCGCCCTCGAGCCCGTCGTTGCGGATCTCGAGCACCGTCGCGAGCGTGCCCTCGCGCGTGCTGCCTCCGGCGCCGAACGTAACCGAGCAGAATGCCGGCCTGAGCTGCGCGAGCTGTCGACGCTCGACCCGCAGCTTGTCCGCGCCCTCGGGCGTGCGCGGCGGGAAGAATTCCAGGCTGAACTGGCGCGGTACCGATGTCATTTCTTGGCAGGCACCAGGATCGCGGACAGTGCCCAGGAGATCAGGCTGTAGACGATCGCGCCGAACACTCCCGGCCAGAAGCCGGTGACGCGGAAGCCGTCGAGGAACGAGCCCACCGCCCAGAACAAGAGCCCGTTCAGCACGAAGATGAAGAGCCCGAGCGTGAGCACCGTCACCGGCAGAGTAAGCAGGAACAGGACCGGGCGCACCAGCGCATTGACGAGGCCGAGCACGAGTGCCGCAATGAGCGCGGCCTGTACCGAGTCGACCTGCACCCACTTGAAGACGTAGGGCAGCAGGAACAGCGCGGCGGCGTTGACAAGCCAGAGCAGAAGGATGCGCATCGGGATTCTCCTGTGATCGCGGTCGGCGCGGCGATCGCGTGGATCAGGTGCTGCGTACCGCGGGTTCGCTTGCGCTCGCGGGCACGACGCGCCTCGAGGCCGCGCGAACTTGGGCGACGGCGACGGGAGCCGCCACCGTCGCCGGAACCGTCAGTAGCGGTAGGTGTCCGGCTTGAACGGTCCTTCCCGGTGCACGCCGATGTAGCGGGCCTGCTTGTCGGAGAGGTCGGTGAGCCTCGCGCCGAGCTTGGAGAGCTGCAGCCGCGCGACCTTCTCGTCCAGGTGCTTGGGCAGCACGTACACGCCGACGGGATAGCGCTTGGTGCCCTGCACCGCGTCGCCCCAGAGCTCGATCTGCGCCATCACCTGGTTGGTGAACGACGCACTCATCACGTAGGACGGGTGGCCGGTGGCGCAGCCCAGGTTCACCAGGCGGCCTTCGGCGAGCAGGATGATGCGCTTGCCGTCGGCGAAGACCACGTGGTCGACCTGCGGCTTGATGTTCTCGAAGCGGCAGTGCGACTTGAGCGAGGCGACGTCGATCTCGTTGTCGAAGTGGCCGATGTTGCACACGATCGCCTGGTCCTTCATGCGCTTCATGTGCTCGAACGTGATCACGTCGATGTTGCCGGTCGCGGTCACGAAGATGTCGGCCTTGTCGCAGGCGTCTTCCATCGTCACCACCCGGTAGCCCTCCATCGCCGCCTGCAGCGCGCAGATCGGGTCGATCTCGGTGATCCACACCTGGGCCGAGAGCGCGCGCAGCGCCTGCGCCGAGCCCTTGCCGACGTCGCCGTAGCCGG
>CAYQAF010000094.1:3660-7017 GCA_964415375.1 uncultured Alcaligenaceae bacterium | reverse complement strand
CGTAGTACTCGGCGTACTCCTTGGTGTTGCCGCCGGTGCAGAACGCCTTGTCGCCGGCGCCGGTGAACACGACGCAGTTGACGTCGCGCGCGTTCGACGCGGCGCGAAACGCCAGGATCACGCCCTTCACCATGTCCGTGGTGTAGGAGTTGAACTGCGCCGGGTTGTCGAGCGTGATCCAGGCGTTGCAGAGCCCCGCCGCGACGCTGCCGTCGGGGCGCCGCGCCGGGCGCTTCTCGTAGCGCACGCCGGGCTTGGCGATGTCGTCGACGAGGTCGTGGTGCTTGAATTCGCGTGACTGGTCGGGGGCATTCATGGTCCGGCTCCGGAGTTCAGGGGACGAGGATCGCGCGCTTCTTGATCGACTTGTGGTGGACGTCCGCGAACACGCGGTTGATCTCGTCCAGCGGGTGCGTCTCGACGAAGGGCTTCAGCGCGATCTTGCCGTCGAGCACGAGGTCGAGCGCCGCGGGATACGATTCCGGCGGGCAGCCCCAGTTGCCGATCGCACGAGCGTCGAAGGCCATCAGGTTGGACAGCCGCACCTCGACCTTGTCCATCGTGAAGCCGACCACCGAGAGCGTAGCGCCGTGCACCAGCAGGCCGAAGGCGGTCAATTGCCCCGCCGCCGTGCCCGAGCACTCGAAGATGAACCACTCGGTGGGCTTCAGGCCCTGCGCCTTGGCGAAGGCGGCGATCGCGGCCTTGGTCGCCTTGCCGTCGTGGCTCCTGGCGTCGATCGCGAGGTCCGCGCCGTGCGCGGCGATCGCCGTGAGCTTGACCGCGTCGACGTCGATCGCCACCACCTTCGCGCCGAACGCGCGGGCGACCTGCACGCAGTACCCGCCCACGCCACCCGCGCCGACGACGATGGCGAGGCTGCCCGGCGCGACGCCCGCCCGGCGCACCGCCTGGTAGGGCGTGGTAAGCGCGTCGGCGACGATCGAGACCTCGGCCAGCGTCAGGCCGGCGCGGGCGAGGCGCGCCTCGTCGACCTCGCAGAGGCCGCGTCCCGGCACGACGATGTGCGAGGCGAAGCCGCCCTGGATGTCGTTGCCGGGCATCTTCTGCGCCCGGCAGATCGGGGCGAGCCCGCGGCGGCAGAGATCGCATTCGCCGCAGGGCAGCACGGCGGGCACGATGACCGCCTTGCCCACCCAGCGCTCCGCGCCCGGCCCGGCCGCAGCGACCCGGCCGGAGATCTCGTGCCCGAGCGCGAGCGGCAGCGGGTGGTTGGTGCGCACGCCGTCGTAGTAGTAGCCGAGGTCGGTGTGGCAGACGCCGCAGCCGGCAATCGCGACGACCACCTCGCCGGCCGCGGGCGCGGCAGCGAACGCCTCCCGGGCGAGCGGCGCGCCCGGCGCCGTCATCAGATAGCGATGGCCTTCGATCCCCATCCCGCGTCTCCTCCCGTGTGCCCGGTCGCGTGGCCCCCTACCGGTTCGGGCAGGGGGCGAGTCATATTTCGGCATTGTGGTACTGCAATACCGATTTTGTCACCGGATGGTGCACGCGGCAAGTTGGGCTTGCATTGATGCGCATCAATTCGCGCCCAGTGGAACGCGCGGTCTACTAGGGGCCGTCGTTCGCCAGCAGGAGTGCCGACGTGTCTTCCGACGTGAAACCGGGTGCCGTTCCGCCCGCCGAGGACCGCAGCGTGTCGATCGCGCTCGCCGGAAGCGGCGGCAGCGGCGTGATGACCGCCGGCTCGCTGCTGCTCGCCGCCGCCGCCGAAGCCGGCTTCTACGGCCTGATGGTGCGTACCAGCGGCCCGCAGATCCGCGGTGGCGAGGCGGCGGCGCTGATTCGCGTCTCGCCCGACGCGATCGAGACCCTCGACGACGCGTTCGACGCGCTGGTCGCGATCGACTGGGGCAACGTGCACCGCTTCGCCGACGAGATCCCGCTCGCGCCGTCCGGCGTGATGGTCGGCGATCCCGCCGAAGGCGAGCCGCCCGACGTCTACCGCGCGCGGGGCACCCGCTACTGCCCGGTGACGATGAAGGCCCTGGCCAAGGGCATCGCCGGCGCCTGGCCGAACATGATCGCGCTCGGGCTCGCCGGCGCGCTGATCGGGCTGCCGCGCACCGCCCTGCACACGGCGGCGCAGCAGTCGCTGCGCAAGTCGCAGACGCTGGAGGCGAACCTCGCGGCGATCGACGCCGGCTTCGCGGCCGCGATCGACATCGGCTCGGCGGGCCGGCTCGGCGTGCCGCGTGCGCGCACCGGTGCGCGCTGGCTGATCTCTGGCAACGAGGCCGCGGGTGCGGGCGCGATCCGCGGCGGCGTCCGCTTCGTCGCCGCCTATCCGATCACCCCGGCGACCGAAATGCTCGAGTGGCTCTCGCCGGCGCTCGCGCGCGTCGGCGGCGCACTCCTGCAGGCGGAGGACGAACTCGCGTCGGTCAACATGATCATCGGGGCGTCCTACGGCGGCGTGCCCTCGCTCACCGCCACGGCCGGGCCCGGTCTCGCGCTGATGACGGAAGGCATCGGGCTTGCGGTGGCCGCCGAGGTACCGATCGTCGTCGTCGACGTGATGCGCGGCGGTCCTTCGACCGGCATTCCCGCAAAGAGCGAGCAGAGCGACCTGTCGTTCGCGGTGGCGGGCCTGCACGGCGACGCGCCGCGGCTCGTGCTCGCCCCGACGTCGATCGCCGACTGCCTGCCCACCACGCAGTGGGCGGTGGAACTCGCCGAAGCGCTGCAAAGTCCCGCGATCGTGCTCTCCGACCAGTTCATGGGACAGTCGCGCGCCGTGATCGACGGTCCCCCCGAATCCGCCGTCGCCGGCAAGCGTCTCGTCGCCGACGCGAATGCGCCCGACTACAAGCGTTACCGCGACACCGACTCGGGCGTCTCGCCGATGGCCGTGCCCGGAACGCCGGGCACCGTGTACACCGCCGACGGGCTCTCGCACACCGAAGCGGGCATTCCGTCATCCAGCGCGCGCGACCACCTGCTGCAGCTCGACAAGCGCGCGCGCAAGCTCGCGCGCCACGACTACGGCTGCCGGTGGGCGGACCTCGAGGGCGACGGCAACGCGGCGGTGATCACGTTCGGATCGACCACCGCTGCCGTGCGCGAGGCGCTTGCGCGCGCTGCCGCGCAGGGCGTGCACGCGAGGCTCGTCGCGCTCCGGCTCCTCGCACCGCTGCGGCGTGACGCGCTCGCAGAAGCGTTGGCCGGCGTCGAACGCGTGCTGGTCGTCGAGCAGAATCACTCGGGGCAGTTGCTGCGGCACCTCCGCGCGGAGTTCGACCTGCCCGCGCGGCAGTCGAGCTTCCGGCGCCCCGGCCCGCTGCCACTGCGGCCCGGCGAGCTCGCCGATGCCATCGTCGCCTGGAGGACTGCACC
>CAYQAF010000094.1:0-3560 GCA_964415375.1 uncultured Alcaligenaceae bacterium | reverse complement strand
CCGTGAGCGCCCCCGCCTGCGGCACCGTCGCGGCGCCTCGAACCGCCGCCAGCTACAAGTCCTCGTACAAGCCGATCTGGTGCCCCGGCTGTGGCGATTTCTCGGTGCTCTCGTCCGTCACCAAGGCACTCGCGCAGCTCGACCTCCCGCCCGAGCGCGTCGCCGTCGTCTCGGGCATCGGCTGCAGCTCCCGCATTCCGGCCTACACGGCCTGCTACGGCTTCCACGGCGTGCACGGGCGCGCGCTCGCCGCCGCCACCGGCCTCAAGGTCGCGCGTCCGGACCTCACCGTGCTGGTCACCGGCGGTGATGGCGACGGCTACTCGATCGGCGGCAACCACTTCCTGCATGCCTGTCGGCGCAACGTCGACTTGACCTACGTGGTGATGGACAACCACGTCTACGGCATGACCAAGGGGCAGCCCTCGCCCACCACCGAGCCGGACTGGGACTCCAAGCTCGCGCCGGGGGGCACGGGCCTGCGCGTGTTCCACCCGCTGGTCGTCGCGCTGGCCTCGGGCGCGAACTTCGTCGCGCGCGGATTCGCCGGGGACCCGAACGGCACCGCGAGGATCATCGCCGAGGCGATCCGCCATCCCGGCTTCTCGTTCGTCGAGGTGCTGTCGCCCTGCGTCACGTTCCGCCCCGAGCAGCGCCAGTGGAAGGGCGCGGTGCGCCCTGCGCCGGTCGACCCGACCGACGACGCCGCGACCGCGGCGCGGCGCGTGATGAGCGACGACGGCTTCAACATCGGCATCCTGTACGCGGGCGACCGACCGGCCTACCGCGGCTATCCCCAGCCGGCGCGCGCGACGCCCGCCGATCTCGAAGCGGAGTTCGAGCTATGAAATCCTCCCCCGTGGCACCGCGGCCCGCCACGCCGTCCCTGGCCGACTTCATGGCGCGGGCCATCGCAATGGAGCTCGAGGCTGCCCAGCGCTACGAGGAGTTCGCCGACGCGATGGAGGCGCACAACAACCCCGAGGTCGCGGCGATGTTCCGCAAGCTGGCCGTCATCGAAGCCAGGCACGGCGACCAGCTGCTCGCGCAGATGGGCTGGACCGAGCTGCCGTTCCAGCCGCGCATTGCGTTCGAGGGTTTCGAAGGCCCCGAGACCGCGCCGGTCGACGCCGTGCACTACCTGATGAAGCCCTGGCACGTGCTCGAGCTCGCGCTCGCCGGCGAGGAACGCGCGGTGCGTTTCTTCGACCACCTCGCGCGCACCACCGACGACGCCGCGGTGCGCAGCGCGGCCGAGGAGATGCGCGAGGAGGAGCGTGAGCACGTCGAGCTGGTCCGGGCGTGGATGCAGAAGGTCGAGCCGCCGCCGGAGGGGTGGGAGATCGACCCCGATCCGCCCCGCTACACCGACTGAAATGAAACGACCCCCCCGCTCACTGCGTTCGCTGCCCCCGAGGGGGTGGGTCAGTCCCTCGGGGCGGCCCATCGGGACTGACGGCGCCCCGATGCCCGTGCTGCAACCGCCCGGCTGGGCGCCGCCGATCGGCTACGCGAACGGCATCGTCGCCGGCCCCGGTCGCCTGGTGTTCGTCGCCGGACAGGTCGGCTGGGACGCGCACCACTGCTTCGCGAGCGAAGCGCTCGCGCCGCAATTCGCGCAGGCGCTCGACAACGTGCTCGCGGTGCTCGCAGAGGCTGGCGGGCGGCCGGAACACATCTGCCGGATCACCGCGTATTGCTGCGACAAGCCGGGCTACATCGCCGCGCGGCGCGAGCTCGGCGCGCTGTGGCGCGCGCGCATGGGCGACCACTACCCGGCGATGAGCATGATCTTCGTCGCCGACCTGCTCGACAGCCCGGGCAAGATCGAGCTCGAGGCCACCGCGGTGGTACCCGACTGAAGGAGGTTTCCGTGCAGCTCGAAGGCAAGGTCGCGATCGTCACCGGTGCGGCGCAGGGCATCGGCGCCGCGGTCGCACGCGCATTCGCGCGCGAGGGGGCACGCGTCGGCGTCGTCGACATCGCGCTCGACCGCGCCGACGCGGTCGCGGCGGAGATCCGGTCCACTGGAGGCGAGGCGCTCGGCATCGGCTGCAACGTCGCCGTACGTACCGACGTCGACGCGATGGTCGCCACGCTGGCGGCGCGCTGGGGTCGCGTCGACGTGCTCGTCAACAACGCCGGCATCGTGCGCGCGGCGATGCTGACCAAGATGACGGCCGTGCAGTGGGACGAGGTGCTGGCCGTGCACCTCACCGGCAGCTTCAACTGCCTGCAGGCGGTGGCGCCGGGCATGATCGAGCGCCGCTACGGCCGCATCGTCAACGTTACCTCGGCCGCGGGCGTGCTCGGCACGATCGGCCAGATCAACTACAGCGCTGCGAAAGCCGGCATCCTCGGGCTCACCAAGTCCGCGGCGAAGGAGCTCGCGGAGTACGGCATCACCGTCAACGCCGTCGCCCCCGGCGCCGCGACGCCGATGACGGAGACGATCCGCACCGACCCGCGCTTCAAGGACCGCTACCTCGACCGCATCCCCATGCACCGCTGGGCCGAGCCCGACGAGATCGCGCCCGTGTTCGTGTTCTTCGCCTCGGACGCGTCGAGCTTCGTCACCGGCCAGGTGCTGGCCGCCGACGGCGGAATGACGATACGCTAGGCTCGTTCCGCGGCGCCAGCGGGCGTCTTCGGCGACGAGGTCAGGCGATCGAGAAAGCGTGTGATCGCGTCGATCACCGCCTCGGGCTGGTCGCGGTGGGGAGAATGGCGGCAGTCGGCGAGCTCGAGCACGTCGGTATCCGGGACCGCGGCGGCGATGCGGCGCACCTGCTCCATCGTGCCGTACTCGTCGTCCGCGCCCTGGATCGCGAGCACCGGGCAGCGAATGGCCGGCAGCGCATCTTCGATGTTCCAGGCGCGGAAGTCCGGGTGCAGCCAGATGTCGTTCCAGCCACGGAATGCCGAGTCGACGTCGTCGTGGTAACGGGCGAGCCGGGCGCGCAGGTCGGTCCGAGCAAAGGCGCGTCCCGCGGCCGCGATGCTTGCGATCGACACGTCCTCGACGAACACGTGCGGCGCAAGCAGCACCAGGCCGGCGACCGGGTGGCCGGAACCGGCGTGAATCAGCGCGATCGAGCCCCCGTCGCTGTGCCCGACGAGGACCGGACAGACTACCCCGGCCGCGCGCAGCACGTCAGGGAGCGCGACGAGCGCTTCGTCGTGCATGTAGCGCACGCCGCGGGGTCCCTCGAGCGGCGCCGAGCGGCCGTAACCGACACGCGAGTAGACGACGGCATCGCAGCCGCACGCATGCGCGACGCGCGCCGGGAAGTCGCGCCACATCGCGACCGACCCCAGGCCCTCGTGCAGGAACACGAGCGCGGGGCGGCCGGGCACGCCGGCTGGAATCCGTTCCACCTCGATGCGCAGCCCGCCCACGCTGACGAACGCCACTCGCGAGACCCTTTGCGCGCCCTACACCCCGAGGAACCGCTCGCGCAGTTCCGGCTGCGAGCGCACCTGCGCGCTCGGCCCCTCGAACGCGACGGCACCCTTGACCAGGATCACCGCACGGTCGGCGATCGCCGTCACGGCGCGGT
>CAYQAF010000093.1:0-7025 GCA_964415375.1 uncultured Alcaligenaceae bacterium | reverse complement strand
CGTGGATCATGAAGTACTACATCCTCGACCTGTCGCCGGCGAACTCGCTGATCCGGAACCTGGTGGACCGCGGCCACACGGTGTTCTGCATCTCGTGGAAGAACCCGGACGCGAACGACCGCGACCGCAGCATGGAGGACTACCTGCGCATGGGCATTGGCGACGCGCTCGAGGCCGTCAGCGCGATCTGCGGGTTGCCCGGCGTGCACGCGGTCGGCTACTGTCTCGGCGGCACGCTGCTCGCGATCGCGGCGGCGGCGATGGCTCGCGACGGCGACACGCGGCTCTCCAGCATCACGATGCTTGCCGCGCAGACCGACTTCAGCGAGCCGGGCGAGCTCGGGCTCTTCATCGAGGAGAGCCAGATGATGTTCCTCGAGGACATCATGTTCGACCGCGGCTACCTGTCCGCGGGCGAGATGTCGGGCGCGTTCCAGCTCTTGCGCTCCAACGACCTGTTCTGGTCGCGGGCCGTGCACCAGTACCTGATGGGCGAGCCCTCGCCGATGACCGACATGATGGCGTGGAACGCCGACACGACGCGCATGCCGTACCGCATGCACGCGCAGTACCTGCGGCGGCTGTTCCTCAACAACGACCTGGCACTCGGCCGCTACCGCGTCACCGGGAAGCCGGTAGCGCTGTCGGACGTGCACGTGCCGATGTTCGTCGTCGGCACCGAGAGCGACCACGTCGCGCCGTGGCGCTCGGTGTACAAGATCCACCTGCTCGCGAGCGGCGAGATCACGTTCGCGCTCACGAGCGGCGGCCACAACATGGGCATCGTCAGCCCGCCGGGCACGCCGAAGCGGGGCTACCGCATGCTGACGCACAACCACGAGGGCAGGTACATCGACGCCGACACCTACCTCGCGCAGGCCGCACGGCACGAGGGCTCGTGGTGGACGGCCTGGTTCGCGTGGCTCGACGCGCACTCGACGGGGGCCGAGGCGCCGCCGCGGATGGGCGCGCCGACGATGGGCTATCCGCCGATCGAGCCCGCCCCGGGAAGCTACGTGATGCAGACGTAACGGATGGCGGACGACGCCGGTCCGGTCCGCGCCCACGCGCGGCTTCCGGCTGGCGCGGCCTCATTGGATCGGCGGCGTGGCAGGGATGCTCACGTGTCGGCCGCCTGCATCGACTCGCCTGGTCGCATCCCCGCTGCGCGGGACCCCTGCTTCCCGGCTCGCGCCGCTAATGCTCCATACCGAGGCGTTCCCGCAGGCCCCCCGGCCGCAGGTTGTCGTAGACCTCGAACGGCTGGTGGATCCAGGGATTGTCGGGCAGGTAGTCGACGTGGAAGTCCGGCTCGTACACCGAACAGGCCTTCCACCACAGCACCGCGGTCTTCATCGCGGTCACGTTCGGAAAGCGCTCCGGAAGCGTCTTCACGACCTTGGCGAGCGTGTGGCCGGAGTCGACCATGTCGTCGACGAGCAGCACGCGCTCGCCGAGGCGCGGCGAGGTCATCGTCATGTGCTCGGCGATCACCAACTCGCCGCGTATCGTGCCGCCGCCCGAGGCGTAGGAGTGCGTGGACAGGATCGCGAGCGGCGACTCGAAGATCCGCGACAGCACGTCGCCGACGCGCAGGCCTCCGCGCGCGATGCAGATGATCTGGTTGAACCGGAAGTCCGACTCGTGGACCTTGAGCGCGAGCTGCTCGATCAGCCTGTGGTACTGGTCCCACGTCACGTGGAGGCTCATGCGCGCCTTCTCCCGTCGCTGCGTTCTCGTCCGGTGGGTGCTCGTCAGTGCAGCGGGTGGGAGAGCAGGATCGTGTCGTCGCGATCGGGGCCCGTCGACACCATCGCGATCGGCACGCCGGTGAGCGCCTCGATGCGCGCCAGGTACGCGCGGGCGTTCGCCGGCAGCGCGTCGAGCGTACGCACGCCGACGGTGCTCTCGTTCCAGCCGGGCAGCGTCTCGTAGACCGGCACGCACTCCGCGACGGCGTCCGCGCCGCTCGGGATGCGGTCGACGCGGCGCCCGTCCACCATGTAGTGCGTGCAGATGGCGATCGAGTCCATGCCATCCAGCACGTCGAGCTTCATCACGCACGTCCCGTCGACGCCGTTCAGCTCGAACGAGCGCCGCAGCAGCGGCACGTCGAGCCAGCCGCAGCGGCGCGGACGGCCGGTGACCGAGCCGAACTCGTTGCCGCGCTTCGCGAGGCCGGCACCGACCTCGTCGGTGAGCTCGGTGGGAAACGGGCCGCCGCCGACGCGCGTCGTGTACGCCTTGACGATGCCGAGGACGTAGTCGAGGAGCTGCGGGCCGATGCCGCTCCCGGGCGCGGCCGCGCCGGCGAGGCAGTTCGAGCTGGTGACGAAAGGGTAGGTGCCGTGGTCGATGTCGAGCAGTGCCCCCTGCGCACCCTCGAACACCAGCGACTCGCCGCGCGCGCGCATCGCGTGGATGCGCGCGGAGACGTCGGCCACCATCGGCACGATCTCGCGTGCGAGCGCTAGCGTCTCGTCACGGGTCTTCTCGAACGGCACGGGCTCCGCCTTGAAGTACTGCGTGAGCATGAAATTGTGGTAGTCGAGCAGCGCCTTCAGCTTGCCGGCGAAGCGATCGGGGTGGAGCAGGTCCTGCACCCGCAGCGCGCGCCGCGCGATCTTGTCCTCGTAGGCGGGCCCGATGCCGCGTCCGGTGGTGCCGATCTTGCCGCCGGCGGTGCCCGATGCCGCAGCCTCGCGCGCCTGGTCGAGCGCCACGTGGCAGGGCAGGACCAGCGGGCACGCGGGCGAGATCGACAGGCGCGAGCGGAGCTCCACGCCGGCGGACTCGAGCTCGCGGATCTCGGTGAGGAGCGCCGAGGGCGAGAGCACGACGCCGTTGCCGATCAGCACCGCAACCCCGGGACGCAGCACCCCGGAGGGGATCAGCCGCAGGACCGTCTTGCGACCACCGATCACCAGCGTGTGGCCGGCATTGTGGCCGCCCTGGAAGCGCACGACGCCCTGCGCGCTCTCGGTCAGCCAGTCGACGATCTTGCCCTTGCCCTCGTCGCCCCACTGCGTGCCGATGATGACGACGTTCTTGCCCATGGGATCGCGATCGTGAAGGTGGGAAAGTCCGGAAGGGAAGTGCGGCCCGTCGCTCAGGCGCCGGCCGCTTCGGTCACGCGGTGCAGCTGCCGCAGGTCGAGCGTGAAGCCGGTCGCGGGACGCGCGCGGCCGAAGGCCCGGCCCACGCCATCGTAGCGGCCGCCGTTGCCGATGGCATTCGGCGCGCCCGCCGTGAACACCGAGAAGATCGGGCCATTGTGGTAATGATAGCCGCGAAGGTCGGCGAGATCGACGTGCAGCGCCTCGACCTTCGGCGCGAACGCTGCGGCGAGCGACAGAAGTGCATCGAGCGCGTTGGCGACCGCGGGGACGTCCGGCAGGCGCTCGCGCGCGGCGTCGAGCACTTCCTGCGCCGGGCCGTAGAGCGTCGGCAGCACAGAGAGCGCGTCGCGCCACGCCGCGGGCAGCCGGGCGGTCAGCTCGCGCACGGAGGGCAGGTCCTTGGTGCGGATCGCCTCGAAGAGCAGGGCTTCCTCGCCCGTTCCGGCCAGGCCTGCGCCGCCGGCCAGCGCGCGGTAGACGCCGACGTGCCCGAGGTCGAGGTGCAGTCCGGCCAGTCCCACCGCCTCGAGCGACGACAGCAGGAGCCCGATCGCCTCGCGGTCGCCGGCGATGCCGGCCTCGCCGAAGAGCTCGGCGCCGAGCTGGATCACCTCGCGCATCATCCCGGGCGGCGCGGGCGTGGCGCGCAGCACGCTGCCCGCGTAGCACAGCCGGTTCACGCCGGCGGTATTGAGGAGGTGTGCGTCGATGCGCGCGATCTGCGGCGTGATGTCGGCGCGCACGCCGAGGAGCCGCCCCGACAGCGGATCGACGACCTTGAACGTCTGCAGGTCGAGGTCGCGCGCGCTGCCCGTCAATAGCGACTCGAGGTGCTCGACCAGCGGCGGCTGCACCAGCCGGTAGCCGCCGGCGACGAGATGGTCGAGCAGCGTGCGACGCAGGCGCTCCAGCGCTTCGGCCTCTGCCGGCAGCACGTCCTCGACGTGCTCGGGGAGGAGCCAGTTACGCATGGTCGAGGAACGCCAGCGCGACGACGCCCAGCAGCAGCGAGGTGAGGCCGACGAAGCGGATCTGCCCGTCGGACATTTCGGTCAGCTTGCGGAACGTGTCACGCCACAGCCGCGGCGCGACGAACGGCAACAGTCCCTCCACCATCAGGAGCAGCGCGAACGACGCCCACAGCCAATCGGGCAACGTGGCACCCCGTCCGCAGCCCGCGCGGTCAGCGCCCGCCGGTGGCGCGGGGCATGCCCGAGGCGCCCCCGCCCGACTGCTTGAAGTACTGGAAGAACTCGGAGGCCGGGTCCAACACCATGACGTCGCCGCGGCCGCGCAGCGACCCCTTATAAGCCTCGAGGCTGCGGTAGAAGCGGTAGAACTCGGGGTTGCCCGAGTAGGCCGACGCGTAGATCGACGCCGACTTGGCGTCGCCCTCGCCCTTGATCTTCTGCGCCTGGCTGTAGGCCTCGGCGAGGATCACCTGGCGCTGGCGGTCGGCGTCGGCGCGGATCCGCTCGGACTCGGCTGCGCCCAGCGAGCGCAGCTCGTTCGCGACACGGCGGCGTTCGGACTCCATGCGCGCGTACACCGGTCCGGTCACGTCCGGCGGCAACTCGACCCGGCGCAGGCGGACGTCGACCACCTCGACGCCGATCGTGCGCGCGTCGGCGTCGGCCTTGCTGCGCGTGACGCTGGTGATCCGGTCGCGCTCGGTCGAGATGGCCTCGTGCACCGTCCGCTTGTTGAACTCCTCAGCGAGGTTGGCGCGCACCGTCTGCGACAGGCGGCGGCGCGCGGCCTCCTCGTCGCCCTGGACGGAGCGGTAGTACTGCGCGACGTCGATGATCCGCCACAGCACGATGAAGTCGACGAGCAGCGGCTTCTTCTCGGAGGTGGTGACGCGGTCGGGCTCGGGGTTGTCGAGCGAGAGGTTGCGCTTGTCGAAGTAGCGGACGTTCTGGATCAGCGGCACCTTGAAGTACAGGCCGGCCTCCTTCTGCACGTCGATGATCTCGCCCAGCTGGAACTTGATCGCGTACTTGGTCTGGTCGACGGTGTAGACCGCCTGCGACAGGACGAGCAGCGCGGCGACGACGAGGGCGAGGATGGGCATCGTGAATCGCATGGCGTCCTCCTATCGATCGCGCGCGCGCAGCGACTCGCGGCCGCGCGGGCCATCGCCGACCTGCGGCGGGACCTCGGTCGGCGCGGCGCGGGTCGCGGGCGCCGACGGCGCGGCCTCTGTCGGCATCGCCGCTGCCGGGGCACTCGCCGGTGCCACCTGCTGCATCAGCCGGTCGAGCGGCAGGTAGAGCAGGTTGCCGCCGCCGCCGGCCTTCTGGTCGATCACCACCTTCGACGTCGCGCCGAGCACCGACTGCATCATGTCGAGGTAGAGGCGATCGCGGGTCACCGCGGGGGCCTTCTGGTACTCGACGAGGATCTGCCGGAAGCGCGACGCGTCGCCCTCCGACTTCTCCACCACCTCGGTCGTGTAGCCGTTCGCCTCCTCGAGCAGGCGCGAGGCCATGCCGCGGGCGCGCGGAACGACGTCGTTGGCATACGCCTGGCCCTCGTTCTTCTGCCGCTCGCGGTCCTGGCCGGCCTTGACCGCGTCGTCGAAGGCCGCCTGCACCTTGTCCGGCGGCAGCACCGTCTGCAGCGTGACCTTCTGCACGAACACGCCGGTGCCGTAGCGGTCGAGCATCTGTTGCATCAGCTGCTCGGTCTGCTTGGCGATCTGCTCGCGGCCCTCGTAGAGGGCGAAGTCCATCTTGCTCTTGCCCACGACCTCGCGGATCGCGGTCTCGGCGAGGAATGCGACCATCTGGTCGGGACGGCGGTTGTTGAAGACGTAGTCCTCGGCGCTCTTCAGGTTGTACTGGACGGCGAACTGGATGTCGATGATGTTCTCGTCGTCGGTCAGCATCACCGCTTCGCGCTCGACCTTGTTGCGCGGCGTGTTGCGGTAGCCGATTTCGATCGTCTTCACCTGCGAGAAGTCGACGAGCTCCACCGCTTCGACGGGGAACGGCAGGTGCCAGCGCGGGCCGGGCTGCGTCGTCTCGGTGTACTTGCCGAAGCGCGTGACCACGCCGCGGCGGCCTTCGTCGACGATGTAGAAGCCGCTCGCGAGCCAGACCGCGAGCACGAGGAGGACCAGCAGTGCGGCACCGCCGATCGGCAGCGCTGCGCGGGGCCGGGGCGTCTCGCCGCCCCCGCCGCCATCGGCGTTGCCGCCGCCGCCCCTGCGACCGAACAGGTCGGAGAGGCGTCGGTTGACGTTGCGCCAGATCTCGTCGAGATCAGGCGGGCCGGCGTTGTTGCCGCCGCCGCCGCGTTTGCCCCACTGGGGATCGTTGAGCGACATCGCTTTACCGTCGGGCAGTTTCGTTCGCGCGGGTCGACACCCGGCGCGGGGACTCAAGCCCGGTCGTGGCCCATTCAGGCAGGAAGTGGGAGGGTGGGGGACGCGTCCGTCTCGGGCGCCAGGCGCTCGGACAGTGCGTCGCGCAATTCGTTGCAACCGGCACCGGTGAGGGCGCTTACGCAAACCGCGCAGATGGTACCACAGGGGTCGCGCGTCACCCCGGTCGACAGGTCCGTGCGGTCGCACTTGTTCAGCACCCGGATCTGGGGGATCTCGTCGGCGCCGATCTCGGCGAGCACCGCCTCGACGGCCGCGACCTGGTCGTCGCGGTCCGGCGCGGAAGCGTCGATCACGTGCAGGAGCAGGTCGGCCTCGGTGGCCTCGGCAAGCGTCGCCCGGAACGCCGCCACCAGGTCGTGCGGCAGCTCGCGAATGAAGCCGACGGTGTCCGAGAGCACGACGGTGCCCGCACCCGGAACGTGGATGCGACGCAGCGTCGTGTCCAGCGTGGCGAACAGCTGATCCACGGCCTCGACCCGTGCGCCGGTCAGGCGGTTGAACAGCGTCGACTTGCC
>CAYQAF010000092.1:3692-7033 GCA_964415375.1 uncultured Alcaligenaceae bacterium | reverse complement strand
GTCGGTGGAAGTCCGCTACTTGTCGATGCCGCCCATGCAGATGTACTTCACCTCGACGAATTCGTCGATGCCGTACTTCGAGCCCTCGCGACCGAGGCCCGATTGCTTGACGCCGCCGAACGGCGCCACCTCGGTCACCATCAACCCGGTGTTGACCCCGACCATGCCGTACTCGAGCGCCTCGGCGACGCGCCAGATGCGGCCGATGTCGCGCGAGTAGAAGTAGGAGGCAAGGCCATACTCGGTGCGGTTGGCGAGCTCGACCACCTCGGCGTCGCTCTTGAAGGGAATCAGCGGCGCGACCGGCCCGAAGGTTTCCTCACGGAAGATCTTCATGTCCGGCGTGACCGCGGTCAGCAGCGTCGGCTCGAAAAAGGTGCCGCCGAGCGCGTGCCGCTTGCCGCCGGCGACGACCTTCGCGCCGCCGGCCGTCGCGTCGGCGATGTGCTCCAGGACCTTGGCCACGGCGTCCTGGTCGATCATCGGACCCTGCGTGACACCCGGCTCGGTACCCGGCCCGACCTTCAGCGAGCGCACCTTCGCGGCGAACTTCTCTGCGAACGCGTCGTAGATTTTCTCGTGCACGAAGAAGCGGTTGGTGCACACGCAGGTCTGCCCGGCGTTGCGGTACTTGGAGATCAGTGCGCCCTCGGCGGCGGCGTCGAGGTCGGCGTCGTCGAAGACGATGAACGGCGCATTGCCGCCGAGCTCCAGCGAGATCTTCTTGATCGTCGGCGCGACGTCGCGCATCAGCTGCCGACCGATCTCGGTCGAGCCGGTGAACGAGAGCTTGCGCACCGCGGGGTTCGCGCACAGCTCGCCGCCGATCGCGCTCGACTTGCCGGTGATGATGTTGACGACACCCGGCGGGAAGCCGGCACGGTGGGCAAGCTCGGCGAGCGCGAGCGCGGAGTAGGGCGTCGCGCCCGCGGGCTTCAGGATCACCGGGCAGCCGGCGGCGAGCGCCGGGGCGACCTTGCGGGTGATCATCGAGCTGGGGAAATTCCACGGCGTGATCGCCGCGCACACGCCGACGGGTTCCTTGACGACGACGATGCGGCGGTCGTTGGCGATCGTCGGGATCACGTCGCCGTAGACGCGCTTCGCCTCCTCGGCGAACCACTCGACGTAGGCGGCCGCGATGGTCACCTCGCCCTTCGACTCGGCGAGCGGCTTGCCCTGCTCGGAGGTGAGGATCAGCGCGAGGTCGTCGACGTTCGCGACCATCAGCTCGTACCACTTGCGCAGGATCGCGCTTCTCTCCTTCGCGGTCTTCGCCCGCCACGCCGGCCACGAGCGCTCGGCGGCCTCGATCGCGCGGCGCGTCTCGGCGGCGCCGAACACGGGCGAGGTGCCGATCGGGCGGCCGGTCGCCGGATTGGTGACGACGTGCGTCTTGCCGTCATCCGCATCGTGCCACGTGCCGTTCACGTAGCACTGCTGGCGCAGCAGTGTCGGGTCCTTGAGCGCCGGGGCGGCGCGTTCGAGCGTGTCGGGGGCCATCGCAGATCTCCTTGCGGCTTAATCAACCATTCTAGCGCCCGCGGTCCCCGAGGGCGCGTCGATGCTGTCACCGCGCTGCGATCAGTACGTTACGTGTCGGGTGGCGCGAGCCTGGGACGGCGGCTGACGATCAGCACGCCCGCGAGGACCAGCGCGGCGCCGGCGAGTTGGATCGCGTGCGTCGGCTCGCCGAGGATCACGGCGCCGAGTCCGATGGTGAACACGGGCCCGAGCGAGCCGATCAGCGACGAGGCGTTCGCACCGATGCGCCGGATCGCCTCGGCGATGAGCCAGGTCGGCAGCACTGTCGAGAACACGGCCATCGCTAGCGACAGCAGGTGGATGCTTGGCGGCACGTCAAGCGCCGCCAGCGGCCGCGTCAGCGCGAACTGCGCCAGCACGAACACGGTCGAGGCGAGCATCGCCCAGGCGATGAAGCGCATCGAGCCCAGCCGCGAGATCACGCTGCCCGCGCCAACGAGGTAGAGCGCATAGGCGAAAGCGCTACCGAACACCAGCGCGCCGCCGACCACGATCGCCCGCGGATCGCCGGAAACCCGCAAGTCGTGCCAGAACACGAGCACGATGCCGGCGTAAGAGAGGGCGAGGGCCTGCCACGCGCGTCGGCCCACGGGCTTGCGGTGAAACGCGGCGTTGAGCAGCACCACCATCGTCGGGTAGAGGAACAGCACCAGCCGCTCCAGCGCCGCGGTGATGTAGGCCAGGCCCATGAAGTCGAGCAGGCTCGCAAGGTAATAGCCGACGAAGCCGAGCCAGACGAGCGCCCGCCAGTCCGCACGCCCGAGCGGCGCCGCGCCGCGTCCTGACCACCAGGCCATGGCAATGAAGAACGGTACCGAGTAGAGCATGCGCAGCGCGAGGAGCGTCGTCGCGTCGACGCTCGACCAGGCGTAGGCGAGCTTGATCAGGATCGCCTTGAACGAGAACCCGAGGACGCCCGCCACGGCGAACGCCGGGCCGATCCAGCGCGACGCGCCGGCGCTCACCTCCAGTCGACGACGCCGGTCCAGGCGCTCGCGAGCACCACGAGCCCGAATGCGATCCGGTACCAGGCGAACGGCACGAAGTCGTGGCGGCTCACGTACCGGATCAGCCAGCGTATGCACAGCAGCGCCGAGGCGAACGACACCATGAAGCCGAGCGAGAACACCGGCAGGTCGTCCATCGACAGGAGGGCGCGGTCCTTCCACAGCGAATACGCGCCGGCGGCGACCAGCGTCGGCACGGCGAGGAAGAACGAGAACTCGGTGGCCACCTTGCGCGACAGCCCGAACAGCATGCCGCCGATGATCGTGGCGCCCGATCGGGAGGTTCCCGGAATCAGCGCGAACGCCTGCGCGACGCCCACCTTGAGCGCGTCCTGCCAGCTCATTGCGTCGACGTCGGTGACGCGCACGGAGTGCGGCCGCGCCTTCTGCCGGCGCTCGGCCCACAGGATCACCAGCGCGCCGCCGATGAACGCCAGCGCGACCGGCACCGGATGGAACAGGACCGCCTTGATGTGCTTGCCGAACAGGAACCCGAGTGCGGCCGCCGGGACGAACGCGACGACGAGGTTCTGCGCGAAACGCCGCGCCACGGCGTCGCTCGCGAGGCCCGCGATCGCGTGACCGAAGCGTGCCCGGTACTCCCAGACGACGGCCATCATCGCCCCCGACTGGATGGCGATCTCGAACACCTTCGCCTTGTCGCCGACATAGCCCAGCAGCGACCCGGCGATGATCAGGTGCCCGGTCGACGAGATCGGCAGGAATTCGGTCAGGCCCTCGACGATGCCGAGGATGAGCGCGGTGAGGAAGTCGGGGGCTTGCAAGCGG
>CAYQAF010000092.1:0-3592 GCA_964415375.1 uncultured Alcaligenaceae bacterium | reverse complement strand
GCCCTCGACGATGCCGAGGATGAGCGCGGTGAGGAAGTCGGGGGCTTGCAAGCGGAAGGGACGGCGACGACGCGAGGGCCGCGGATTTTCTCACGAAATCCGCGCCGGCCCGGTCGAGGCGACCGGCGCGCGCACGCGCCGCGTCGCCCGCGGTAGGGGCCTATTTCCCGGCGCGCTGCAGGATCTCCATTGCCCGGGCGACGACGTCGTCGCTGCCGGGCTCGATGCGACCTTGCGGGGTCATCTCGTTGACGATTTCGGGGAAGATCTGCGCGAGGCCGCCCGTCGCCTGTTCGGGCGACATGCCCATCTCCTGCGCCGCCTGGTCGATCGCGTCCCGCCCGAAGATCTGTTCGATCACGTCGGCCGATACCGGGGCGTTGTCGCCAGTGCTCACCCAGGAATCCGCCTCGCGACCGTAACCCTGCTCCTGCAGTCGCCCGAGCACGTTGCCGAGGCCGCCGTTGCGTTGCAGCATCTGTAGGGCGATCATCAGCAGGCCGCCGAGGACCGCACCACCCATGCCGCCACCGGCGCCGGCCTGGTTCGCCGGCATGCCGCCGCCACCCATCTGGTTCAGCAGGTCGCCGAGGCCACCGCCACCCGGCGCGCCGCGCGCTCCGCCGCCCCCCATCTGGTTCAGCAGGTCGCCCAGGCCACCGCCGCCCGGCGCACCACGCGCGTTGCCGCCGATCTGGTTCAGCAGGTCGTCGAGACCGCCGCCGCCGCCACCACCGCGTTGTTGGGCTATGCCGCCGAGCACCTGGCCCAGCAATCCGTCGAGCAATCCCATGTCGCACTCCTCGTCGCGTATTCGGATCGCCTGCGGGCACCGTCGCCCGGCGGCGTCACTTCCGCGCGCAGCATACCCCGCAGCGCCCATTGGCGCACGCGCGCGGCCCGGCGCGCGGCCCGGCGGGGGGCGCCGTTTCGTGTCCGTTCTCGAAATGGAGACCCCCGCCGGGCCGCGTGCGGGCCAGTGTCGGTGACCAAGGATCGGCGCGACGTGGGGAAGCGGTCCAGGTTTCGGGAACGGACACGAAACCCGGACCGCTTCCCCGCATCGCGCCGCGCGGCCTACCCACGCCTCTAACGCTCGATGCCCAACTCGTCCATCACGCGCGCGAGCGCGGACTTGACCTCGGCGAGCTCGCGGGCGAGATCGTCGACGTTGCGCTTGAGCGCCGCGATCTCGCCGACGGCGACCGCGTCGCCCGCGGACACGACGGCCGGTGCGTTGACGGCGGGCATCTCGGGCGGGCCGGAGAGGAGATGCGCCCACCGGTTCTCGCGCGCGCCGGGCGCGCGCGGCAGCTCCACCACCAGCGGACCCGTACTGCGCGCCGCCAGCTCGGCGAGGTAGGCCTCGACCGAGGAGACGTCGGCGAAGCGGTGCAGGCGCTCGCAGTTCTGGCGGATCTCCGCCGGTGTCTGGGGCCCTCGCAGAAACAGTGTCGCGACCAGCGCCACCGACTCGGACGGAATGCCCAGCACGCGCTGGGTGTTCTCGGCGTAGCGCATCACGCGCCCGCCCGAGGACTCGACGACGAACGCGAGCTGGCGCAGGTGGTCGACCGCCGCCTGCACCTCGGCCTCGGTGGCCTCGATCACCGGGTCGCGGCTCGTCTTTTGATTGCAGCCCGACACGAGCGCGTTGAGCGTCAGCGGATAGGTGTCCGGCACGGTGTGCCGCTTCTCGACGAGCACGCCAAGCACGCGGGTCTCGAGCAGCGACAGGGCGGGAAGGCTCATGGGGTGCGATCGTGGCGGTTGCCGCGCAGTGTAGCGCGGCCCTGCGGGGCGCCGGAGGAAAGCACGCCGCATCGACGGCGATCGGATGCTGCTATCGTACGAACCGGTGCGCCACGGGCGCGGCAAGGGAGCGGCACGAGATGGCGAGCCAGGAAGTCACGAGCATGGCGCTGTTCTGCGACTTCGAGAATATCGCGCTCGGTGTGCGCGACGCGCGCTACGAGAAGTTCGACATCAAGCGCGTGCTCGAGAAGCTGCTGCTCAAGGGCAGCATCGTGGTCAAGAAGGCGTACTGCGACTGGGACCGCTACAAGGCGTTCAAGGCGCCCATGCACGAGGCGAACTTCGAGCTGATCGAGATCCCGCATGTACGCCAGTCGGGCAAGAATTCCGCCGACATCCGCATGGTCGTCGACGCCCTCGACCTCTGCTACACGAAGGCGCACGTCGATACGTTCGTCATCATCAGCGGCGACTCCGACTTCTCGCCGCTGGTCTCGAAGCTGCGCGAGAACGCGAAGCTGGTGATCGGCGTCGGCGTGAAGAACTCCACGTCGGACCTCCTCATCGCCAACTGCGACGAGTTCATCTACTACGACGATCTGGTGCGCGAGGAGAAGAAGCGTGTCGCCAAGCGCGTGGCGAAGGGAACCACGAGGGCGGCCGCGAAGCCCGCCGTAGTGGTTCCCACTGAGGCACCCGCCGAGGCGCCGCCCGTGGCGGAGCCTGCCGAGGAGGCGGCGTCGCAGACGAAGTCCCGCAAGCGCACGTCGAAGAAGGCAACCGCGGAGCCCGCTCCGGCAACGAGACGCAGACGCGCGTCGAAGAAATCCACCACCGAGACGGGCGAGGAAGCGGCGACCGGGATCGCGACGACCGAGCCGGCCGAAAGCGCACCGGCGCGCGTCGAGGGCGAGAAGATCCAGGAGGCGCTCGAGCTCATCGTCGGCACGGTCGAGGCGCTCGCCGAGGAGCGCGGCGGCGACGACAAGGTCTGGGGCTCGATGGTCAAGCAGGCGATCAAGCGCGTGAAGCCCGGCTTCAACGAGTCGTACTACGGCTTTCGCTCGTTCAACGCACTGCTCGAGGAGGCGCAGACCCGCGGTCTGCTGTCCCTGGAGCGCGACGAGAAATCGGGCGGCTACGCGCTCTCCGTCACCGGCCGCGACTGAGCGAAGCGCGCGAGGCGTCAGCCGAGCGACGGCATCACGCGGCCGGGGCGAGGTGGCGGACGAACCACGCCGCCGCGAGCCGGGCGACCTCCTCGAGCGTGCCCGGCTCCTCGAAGAGATGGGTCGCGCCGGGAACGACCGCAAGCTCCTTTTCGCAGCGCAGCTCGGCGAGCGCGGCCTCGTTCAGCTCGATGACGCCGTAGTCGTGCCCACCGACGACGAGCAGCGTCGGCGCCTCGACGCGGCGCAGCGCGGCCGGGCCCGCGAGGTCCGGGCGCCCGCCGCGCGACACCACGGCCACGACGTGGGCCGGGAAGCGCGCGGCGACCTGCAGCGCCGCCGCGGCGCCGGTGCTGGCACCGAACAGTCCCACCGCGAGGTCGCGCGTGCGCGGGTCGTCACGCACGAAGCGCATGCCGTCGGCGAGCCGGCGCGACAAGAGCTCGATCTCGAAGCGCCGCTGGTAGTCGGTGTCCTCGCCGGGCGTCAGCAGGTCGAAGAGCAGCGTGCCGAGTCCGGCTGCGCGGAGCGCCCGTGCCACGAAAGTGTTGCGCGGGCTCTTGCGGCTCGACCCGCTGCCGTGCGCGAACAGCACGATGCCGAGCGCGCCTTCGGGCACGACCAGCGCGCCGTCGAGCGCGACGTCCCCGGCGGTGATCGACACTGCC